>JBGTKN010000139.1:0-6679 GCA_041744615.1 Hyphomonas sp.
GAAAAAAACTGAAAACTGACTGCGCTCGATTACGTATAGGGGTTCATGACCGAACTGACCGCTCCTGCCTTCGCGCGCGCCGTACTGATCACCGGCGCCTCCACCGGGATTGGCTCTGCCGCCGCCCGCCATCTCAGCGCCGAGGGCTGGACGGTGTTCGCCGGCGTCCGCTCCGAATCGGACGGCATGCGTCTGAAGGAGGGTTCTGCGGGCGACCTCAGACCGATCAGACTGGATGTCGCAAAGGCCGAGCAGGTCGAGGCTGCCGTGCCGGTGATCGCCGCGGCGCTCGGCAACCGCCGCCTCACTGGCCTCGTCAACAATGCCGGAATCGCGAAGATGGGCCCGCTCGGCATCCAGCCGCTGAAGGACTTCGAAGCCCATTTCGCCGTCAACGTGTTCGGCATGCTCCGTGTCACTCAGGCAATGCTTCCGTTGCTCGGCTCGGACCCCGCCCGCACCGGCGCGCCCGGCCGGATTATCACGATCACCTCGGTCGGCGGGCGGATCGCCTCGCCCTTTCTCGGCGCCTACACAGCCACCAAGCATGCCAATGAAGCGATGACCGACACGCTACGCCGGGAACTGGCTATCTATGGCATCGACGCCATCGCCATCGGCCCGGGGTCGGTGCGCACGCCGATCTGGGACAAGGCCGAGAAGGACAATGCCGAGGGCCCCTATGCCGCCAGCGACTGGGGGTCATCGCTGAAAATCTTCGAGGAGACGATGCTGAACGGCGGGCGCACCGGCCTGCCGCCGGAGAAGATCGCCGCCGTGATCGAGACCGCTCTTTCCTCCCGCAAGCCGAAGGCCCGCTACGCCCCGGTGCCGCAAAAATTCACCAACTTCACGATTCCCACCCGTCTGCCGAAACGCCTGCTGGACAAGATTTTCATCTCGCGGTTCGGGCTGAAGAAGAAGTAGCTCTTTCGCTTCTTCCGCTTGCGGGAGAGGGGAATTGAAGCCTTGACGCCCCTCGCGGAAGGCCAGCGCATGTCGCGGCAAAACGGGAGGAACACATGGCAGATCTCAAGGGCAAAGTGGCGGTCATCACCGGCGCGGCGAGCGGTATTGGGCTCGCGGGCGTCGAGGTCTTCGTCGCCGCAGGCGCAAAAGTCATCGCGGGCGACATTCAGGACGAGAAGGGCCGCGCCCTAGAGACGCGCTTCGGCAGGGACAAGGTCCGCTTCGTACACTGCGACGTGACCAACATGGCCGAGCTTCAGGCGATAATGGACGAAGCGCCGAAAGCGTTCGGTTCACTTGACGTGGTCTGGAACAATGCCGGGCACGGCGGCACCAACACTTCCGTCGAGGAACTGGACCTCGACGGCTACGACCAGACGATGAACCTCCTGCTCAAGCAGGTCTTCGCCGGCACCAAGTTTGCCATTCCGCACATGAAGGCGAAAGGCGGGTCGATCATCAACACGTCCTCGATCAGCGCGGTCTCTGCCGGGTTCGCCCCGATAACCTATTCGGTCGCGAAGAAAGGCGTCGCGCACTTCTCGAAACTCGCCGCTGCCGAGCTTTCCAAATACAAGATCCGCGTCAACGCTATCCTGCCGGGCTTCATTGCAACATCGATCTTCGGTGCCTCGCTCGGGCTGTCGCGCGAGCAGGCCGACCAGATGGCCGAGATGCTGGCGCAGGGCGGCGGACGGATCCAGCCGGCAGGCCGCACCGGCAAGGGCACCGACATCGCCGAGATGGCGGCCTTCCTCGCCTCCGACGCAGCCGGCTTCATTACCGGCGGGGAATTCCTCGTCGATGGCGGCATCACGGTCGGCCCGCGCCATAGCTGGGACGAGACGGCCAGCAGCCCGGTGCTCGACGCGCTCGGCATCACGCCGGAGCAGGCCGAGCAGCTGCGCCTTGCCCAGGCTTCGGCTCAGTCCTGAGGTGGCGCGCCTGGCAGTTGCGGCACCGCCTCGACCGCTCTCAGCAGATCTTCCAGTGTCGCAGCTTCCCGAAAGAGGTTGCCCCGGTCGTCGCTGAGGGCGTAGCCTGCCTCCGTCCGGGTCAGGGGAAACCGCCGCCAATGCGTCAGTGTACGGAAGATCCAGACCGTCTCGGGTCGCTCGCCCGCCGCCGCCCAGCCCGTCCACATATGATCCCAGGCCTGGCTGCGCCACAGCCGGTCGATCTCGTCGATGTCCTCGGGTGAAAAATCCGGCATGAGCAATGACCCCTCCCCTTCAATACGGCGCGCGCCGCTTTCGGGCAATCTTCAGGGCGCGCTCTGGATGATCGTCTCAGGCGCGGGCTATACGCTGCATCTCGCCCTCGCCAAGGAAATCACCGCCGACATCCACCCCGTCTTCCTGGCTTTCTGGCGCAGCTTCTTCGCGTTCCTTCTGGCCTCGCCGTTCATCTTCTTCGGCATGGTCAAGCTGCATACGGCCCGCTTTGGCGCCCTTGTCACCCGCAGCCTGATCGGCTCCGCGGGTTTCGTTTTCGGCCTGATCGCGATCTGGCCGGTCTTCGAACTGCCGCTCGCCGAGTTCAACGCGCTGAGTTTCACGCGGCCCCTGTTCGTCACCCTGCTGGCGGTCTTCCTGCTGCACGAGAAAGTCGGCGTGCACCGCACCACGGCGGTCATTGCAGGCTTCGTCGGCGTGCTGGTGATGACGTTGGTGCCAGCCCTGCTCGGCAGCGATGGCGGCACGCATTTCAACATCGGCAGCCTGTTCGCAATCCTCTCCTCGCTCTGCTTCGCCTTCACCATCGTGCTGGTGAAATCGCTGACCGGCGTGCACTCCCCTCTCGCCCTGCTGATCTGGGCGAACCTGCTCTCGTCGCTGTTCATACTGCCGGCGGCCCTCGCGGTCTGGGCCTCGCCGAGCTTTGCCGATTGGGGCCTGATCCTGTCGATGGCCGTCTTCGGCGTCGTGGCGCAGTTCTGTTTCATCAAGGGCATGTCAGTGGGCGACGCCTCGTTCCTGTCGCCGATGGATTATCTGCGTCTGCCGATGGGGGCGACGGCCGACTGGTTCATGATCCGCGCCCTGCCTGGCCCCTTCGTCTGGGCCGGCGCCGCCATCATCGTCGTCTCCACCCTATACATCACCTGGCGCGAGCACGTGAAGAACCAGAAGAAACCCATCCTGCCGCCCAAGCCGCTTTGAGGCCTTCAGCCCGTCTACCCGCTCATCTTCGCCTTCGCGCGGGGATGAGCGGAGACAGGAGAGACTGAATCCGCTTGTGAACACATAACAAATCATTTATTGTTCACTCAAACGGAGCATCTCCCATGGCCAAAGTCCTCGTTACCGGCGCAACCGGCTTTATCGCCGGCCATGTCATCCATCAGCTCGTCGAGGCGGGCCACGAGGTCACGGGAACGGCCCGTTCCGCTTCCAGGGCCAATGCCCTTAACAAGACGCTCAGCGATTACGCCGGCAAACCCATCCGTATCGACATCCGCGCTGCGGACCTTTCCTCCGACGCAGGCTGGGCCGAGGCCTGTCAGGGCATGGACTATGTCCAGCACATCGCCTCCCCCATCCCGGCTACCCTGCCCAAGGATCATGACGAACTGATCACCCCGGCCCGCGACGGCGCGATCCGTGTACTGACGGCCGCCAGGGCGGCCGGCGTGAAGCGCGTCGTGATGACCTCCTCGATGGCGGCCATCGCCTATGGCTGGGGCGAGGCGCGCCCGAAACTGCTGACGGAGGAACACTGGTCAAACTCCGCCAACCTTGCCGACAACACCGCCTATACGCGCTCCAAGACCATCGCCGAGCGCGCCGCATGGGAATACGTCAACGGCGACGGCAAGGGGCTGGAACTAACCACCATCAACCCCTCGGCCGTGCTCGGCCCGGTGATGAGCGGCGACTTCTCCGCCTCGGTCGAAATCCTCACCCAGCTCCTCTCCGGCAAGCTGCCCGGCACACCGCGCGTCGGATTCGGTATCGTGGACGTCCGCGATGTCGCCGCCGCACATGTGCTCGCCATGACCAACCCCGCCGCTGCCGGCGAGCGTTTCCTCGTAGCCGACAAGTTCATGTGGTTCTCGGAAGTCGCAGACGCCCTGCGCGGCAAGCTCTCGCCCGAATACGAGAAACGGCTGCCCAAGGGCGAAGTGCCCGGCTGGGTCCTGAAATTGCTGTCCAACTTCAATCCGGTGATGAAGCAGGTGATCCCGGAACTGAACCGCGAACGCCACGTCTCGAACGAGAAAGCGCGCCGCATTCTCGGCTGGACCCCCCGCACGGCAGAAGAAGCCATCCTCTCCGGCGCCAAGAGCCTTATCGCGCACAAGGCAGTGTGATCGCACCGCGCAGAAGCGGGCCGGCGCGCATGCTCCCGGGACGGACAATCATGGATTGCCGCTGACCAGCCGGTCATGCAGGACAAGAATGGCGGCGTTCAACGCCTGCAATTCGTCTGCCGAAATGCCTGAGCGCTCGCCCAGGTTGGTAGCGACGCAGCCGGCCAAGTTTCTCAGCTCGCGGCCCTTGTCCGTCAGCCCGATCAGCACCTGGCGTTCATCTTGCGGGTTACGCACGCGGCTGAGATAGCCCGCCGTCTCCAGCCGCTTCAGCAACGGGGTCAGCGTGCTGGGCTCCAGTTCGAGCTGGCCGGACAGCTCGCTGACCGACTGATTGTCACGATCCCAGAGTAGATTGAACACGAGGTATTGCAGGTAGGTGATGCCCAGCTCGTCGAGGACGACCTTGTGGACCCGCTGGATGGCGAGGTTGGTCGCGTATATCGTGCGGCAGATATGCGCGCCGAGCGGCGGAGGCAGCACCCGGGCAGGGTCAGGTCTGGTCATCTGTCGGGCCTTTCAGGCAGTGCGAACAAGAATTGGTTATCGCGATAAAAATAACGATTGACGGGAAAATCGCAATACACTATCTGATGTTTATCGCGATAATGATTATTGCCACAAACAAAAGGAGCTGCCCATGATGAAGTCCCTTCTCTCTGCCGTTGCCCTCTCTGCGCTGGCCGCCTGCCAGCTTCCCGCCGCCAACCCTGTCCTCAAGACCTCAGCCCAAGGAGAACTCCAAATGTCCACCATCACCACTAAAGACGGCACCCAGCTCTTCTACAAGGATTGGGGCCCGAAAGACGCCCAGCCCATCGTCTTCCACCATGGTTGGCCGCTGACGTCAGATGACTGGGATGCCCAGATGCTGTTCTTCCTCTCGGAAGGCTTCCGGGTCGTCGCCTTTGACCGCCGCGGCCAGGGCCGCTCCACGCAGATCGATATCGGCCATGACATGGACACCTTCGCCTCTGACACGGCCGATCTCGTTGCCGCGCTCGACCTTAGGAACGCCGTCCATATCGGCCACTCCACTGGCGGCGGCGTTGTCGCCCGCTATGTGGCCGGCGCTGAAGAGGGCCGCGTCGCCAAAGCCGTCCTGATCGGCGCGATCACGCCCATCCTCGGCCAGATCGAATCCAACCCCACCGGCGTGCCGCTCGAAGTGTTCGAGGGCTTCAAGGCCGCGCTCGCCAAGAACCGCGCCGAATTCTACCGCGAGATTCCCACAGGCCCCTTCTACGGCTTTAACCGCGAGGGCGCCGTAATCAGCGAAGGTCTGATCCAGAACTGGTGGCGTCAGGGCATGATCGGCAGCGCGAAAGCCCAGCTCGACACGATAACCGCCTTTGCGGAAACGGATTTCACCGAAGACCTGAAAGCGATTGCGGTGCCTGTCCTCGTCATGCATGGCGGCGATGACCAGATCGTGCCGGTCGACGAAACGGCCCGCCGGGCTGCCAAGCTGCTGCCGAACGGCACGCTGAAAGTCTATGACGGTCTCTCGCACGGACTGTTCGCCACGCATCCGGACCTGATCAACGCCGACCTTTTGGCCTTCATCGAAGGCTAAGCCCACAAAGATCCGGGCAACCCGTCAAAGGCCGCCCGGATCTTTCATGTCGGCGCGCTGCGTTACAGCCCCCCTCAGAAATCGTAGGCAATTCCCTTGCGCTCCCAGTCGCCATAGCGCGTTGGTTCGACACCTTTGGGCCCGCCGCTTTCGTCTCCGGGCAAGTTGACTTCCACTTTCTTACGCGCGTCCGCTTCTTCCAGCGCCCGCCGGGCCGGTTCCGGCAGCGCCGCGCGGCGCGCCGCTTCTTGCACTGAGATCACAGGCTCGTTATCGGCCATCAGAGTCTTCCCGTTCCGTTTACCGTTTCCCATATAGTCTTGGCCGGAGGCAATGTCCGCCCGGCATGTTACAACGCCGCAACCGAATGGAGTTTACCGCCCCATGGGCACCGCCAAAACCTTCGTCCTTCTGGCCACGCTGACCGCCCTCTTCGTAGGCATCGGCTACCTCATCGGAGGGGCCACCGGCATGCTGATCGCCTTCGGCGTGGCCGCGGCGATGAACGTGTTCGCCTGGTGGAACTCCGACAAGATCGTCCTCAAGATGCAGGGCGCCAGCGAAGTGCCGCCCGACACGTCTAATCCCATGCTGCGCGCCTTCCGTCAGGATGTCGCGAAGCTTGCAGACCGCGCCGGGCTGCCGCAGCCGAAGGTCTACATCATCGACACGCCGCAACCGAACGCCTTCGCCACCGGGCGCGATCCGAACAACGCCGCCGTGGCCGCAACCACGGGCCTCCTCAGCGTGCTGACGCGCGAGGAGGTCGCCGGCGTGATGGCACACGAGCTGGCCCATGTGCAGAACCGCGACACGCTGAC
>JBGTKN010000140.1:0-1730 GCA_041744615.1 Hyphomonas sp.
TTGATCTCGGCGACCGGCGGCTCTCGCCCGGCACACATCACCTTGGCGAGGATCGCCCGCGCCTGAAGGGCATGCGCATCGGCGGAGCGCTCCCCGGCCGCCTCGCTCAGCGCGAGGTCATAATCCCCCGCCCGGAACGCCGCATTTGCGCTCGCGACATCGGCGAACGCACTCAGCGCCCCTGAGACAACAAGCGCCGCGAGAATCAGGCTGCTTCTGATCATGAGCCCTGATACTAGACCGTTTGGAGGCTTCCGGCGAGCGGGGGCTTGTACGGATCATCAACGGGCACGGCATGGCGGACAGTTTCGAGGCAGACGTGGTCGTCATCGGCGCAGGCGTGATCGGCCTGGCCTCGGCCCGCGCTCTTGCCCGGGCGGGCCGCGAGGTCATCGTGCTCGAAGCCGAGGACCAGATCGCGACACATACTTCAGCGCGCAATTCCGAAGTCATCCACGCCGGACTCTACTATGCCAGGGGCAGCCTCAAGGCGCGCCACTGCGTTGAAGGCCGCCGGATGCTTTATGCCTACCTCGATACGCACGGGGTCACGGTGAAGCGCTGCGGCAAGTTCGTGGTCGCGGTCGGCGATGCGGAAGCCGCCGAGCTGCAGGCGATCCTCGGCCGCGCCGAAGCCAACGGTGTGGAAGAGTTGAGCCTCATTGACGGCGCCGCGGTGCGCAAGATCGAGCCCGCCCTCAGTCCGAACGTCACCGGCGCCATCCTTTCGCCGGTCTCCGGCATTTTCGACAGCCATGCCTATTTTCTCGCCCTGCAGGGCGAGCTGGAGGATGCGGGCGGCTCCATCGCCTTCGGCACGCCGTTGCTCTCCGGGGTGGTCGAGACCGGCCATGTCCGCCTCGAGACCGGCGGCGCGAACCCGGCGACCATCCTCGCGAGGACGGTGGTCAATGCGGCCGGCCACCATGCCGTCCGCGTCGCGGGCCTGATCGACGGTCCGCATACGGGTCTCCTGCCTGCACCCCAATATGTGAAGGGCAGCTATTTCACCATCCAGGGCCACACGCCCTTCTCGCGCCTGATCTACCCGATGCCGACCACGTCGAGCCTCGGCCTGCACCTGACCATCGATCTGGCGGGGCGCGGCAAGGTCGGCCCGGACGCCGAGTGGCTGCCCCATGAGGCCGGCCCACCGTTCGACTACCGGGTTGATCCGGCCCGGGCGAAGCTCTTTCATGCCGAAGTCACCCGCTACTGGCCGGGCCTGACAGTGGAGCGGCTCAGCCCCGATTATGCGGGCGTGCGCCCCAAACTGGTGCCGGAAGGCGCTCCCTCGGGCGATTTCCGCATTGAGGGGCCGGAAACCCATGGCAGCCCCGGCCTGATCAACCTCCTGGGCATCGAAAGCCCGGGCCTGACCTCGTCCCTGTCGATTGCAGAGCAGGTGGCGCAGCTCGCAGGATAGGGCGCTTGCACGGCCCCGCCCCAATGTGTATCAGGCGCCTTCGCTGATGCGGCGAAGGGTTCGGTAGCTCAGCTGGTTAGAGCGCGCGACTCATAATCGCGAGGTCGACGGTTCAAGTCCGTCCCGAACCACCATTTCCTTTCCTTTCCTTACCGCATGCTTCCGTTACCTTTGCGGGCTACGAGGAGTTCGTCATGAAACCGTTTGCGCCTCCCCTCCGTCGATATGCCGCGCGCGCCTGGCTGGCGGCGGTCCTGCTAGCCGGTTGCGCCAGCCCGGCCTTTGCACAGGAGGCTCCGCCCGA
>JBGTKN010000141.1:0-2049 GCA_041744615.1 Hyphomonas sp.
TGGAAACTGCACCTGTCTGGCTCGCGCCCCTATTGCGGCGCAAAGGTGCTTCGGTGCCCGCGCCCCACGAAGTGCGAGACGCCCTCATACAATCTTTTGGCTGGCCCATTCAGGAAGCGCTTCGCCAGCACGCTCCGCTGACCCTCGACCTGCCGTCCGGCCAGACAGCCCGGGTTGACTGGCTCGATCCGCGCGCGCCGCTGGTCTCTGCCCGCGCGCAGGCCTTCTATGGCCTCACCGAGCATCCGAAGATTGCTGCAGGTCGTGTGCCGGTGACGGTTGAACTCCTGTCTCCGGGACAGAAGCCGGTTGCCACGACGCAGGATCTCGCGCGCTTCTGGGGGGTGGGATACAAGGACATGGCCAAGGACATGCGAGGGCGCTATCCCAAACATGACTGGCCGGACGATCCGGCGACGGCGCACGCCCATGCCGGACGAACCAAGAAACGCCTCACCTGACCCGGGCGGAAAGGAAACTGCTGTGATCTTCCGGAATGCGGCCTTCGCGCTCGTCCTCGGGCTTGCCGCATGCGCCACGCAGCCGGCGCCCGCTCGCAATCCGGTCACTGCCGCGCCTGCCGAAGGCGTCCGGCTGGGTGTGTTGGTCGCGAGACTGAGCGGCGAACCCGTGTTTGCAGACAAGGCCGGCCAGCGCTTCATTCCGGCGTCGAACACCAAATTGTTCACGGCCGCCGCCGCGTTTCATTTCCTGCCGGCTATCGCGCAACCGGATCCGGCGCTGGGCACGTCGCTTCGCCTCCTCCCCGGGGAGGGCGAGGCGCCCCCGTCTTTGGCGCTGGTCGGCGCGGGTGATCCGGCGCTGCGCGACGGGATCGACTGTCTCGTCAATTGCCTGCATGAACTCGCCGACGCTGTCGTTGCGCACGGGATCACGCGCGTGACCAATGTGTACGGTGATGATTCGCTGTTTCCCTACGAACCATGGGGCATGGGCTGGAGCTGGAACAACCTGCCATTCTATTTCGGCGCGCCGGTTTCGGCGCTGACCGTCAATGGCAATTCAGCCGCCTTGCGGGTCGGGCCGGACACGGCCGAAGGCGCACCGGTCACGGCGGTTTGGGCGCCGGGCGATGACGTCATGCGGGTTCGCAACGAAGCCGTCACGGGCCCACTCGGCAGCGAGAACCTGCTCAGCGTACTGCGTTGGCCAGGATCGGACGAGGTAATTCTCTCCGGCAGCTTGCCGGCCGATGCCCCAGCGCGGAATTTTTTCCTCAGCGTGCCCGAGCCTGCGCTGGTCGCCGCCGAGCGTCTTGCGCGACTACTGGCAGCCCGCGGCGTGATGGTCGAAGGGGGTGCGAAAATCCGTCCACGGAGCGAACCGGAGGGTGGTGAGGAGATCGCCCGCCTCGCTGCGCCGCCGCTCCTGGACACCATCGTCCGGGTGTCAGAGGACAGCGACAACCTGTCCGCCGAACTGCTGCTTCGTCACATCGCCCGAGCAACCGGCGGGCTGGGCGCTGAAGATGGCCTGGACGCGCTCCACGCCATGATAGACGAGGCGGGCATCGGCCGCGCCGGGATAGAGCTGTCTGACGGTTCTGGCCTGTCACCCTATAACCGCGTAACTCCGCAAGCGACGGTCAGCTTTCTTGCATGGACCACGTCGCAGCCTTGGGGTGAGGCCTTCCGTGGAACGCTGCCGGTTGCCGGACGGACCGGATCACTTGCCCGGCGCTTTCGTGGCACGCCACTCGAAGGCCGACTGTTTGCGAAAACCGGCACGGTGCAAGGCGTCAACGCGCTCTCTGGTTTCCTGATTGCCGCGAGCGGCGAAACTCTGGTGTTCTCGGTCATTGCCAATGACCGTCCGGTCGATGCCGATCCGGTTGTGCCGGTGATCGACGCGTTGCTGTTGGAAATCGCGGCGGCGAACTGATCGCGGACTAGGCTGCAGACTCATAATGGCGCAACCAGAGCCGGATGGCGGCGAGCTTTGCCATTGCAAGGAAGGCGGAACTGTAGCGGTCGTATCGGGTTGCGATGTGCCTGAATTGCTTAAGTTTGTTGATGCATCGCTCGACGA
>JBGTKN010000142.1:0-5063 GCA_041744615.1 Hyphomonas sp.
CCCGCGACGCTGAAGGCGTGCGCCTGTTCATCGGCGCCGAGAACAGGCTTTTCCCGCTCTCGGGTTCAAGTGTGATCGTGGCTCCCTATATGGGGGGCACAAAGCAGGTGATCGGGGCATTGGGCGTGATCGGGCCAACACGGCTCAACTATGCCCGGGTCATTCCGATGGTGGATTATACCGCGAAAGTGGTCGGCGAGATTCTCGCGGACCGGCGCGGCAAGGATGGGAAGTCATGAGCGACATATCGAACGAAAACGAAACCGCCGATCTTGAGGCCGCGCCCGAAGCGGCTGCGCCGGCCCCAGCCCCCTCGCCCGAAGAGGTGATCGCCCGGCTGGAGACCGAGAAGGAAGAGCTGCGCACGCAGTTCCTCCGCCTCTATGCTGACCTCGACAACACCCGCAAACGGGCCGAACGCGAGGTTTCCGAAGCACGCGTCTACGGCATCGGCAAGTTCGCCGGAGACCTTCTAAACGTCGCCGACAACCTCGCCCGCGCCCTCGCGGCGCTGCCGGACGCCGACCGCGACACGCTCAGCGAAGCGGGCAAGAACCTGCTCGGCGGCATCGAGATGACGCAGAAGGAACTGCACACCGTCTTCACGCGCCACAATGTGCTGGAGATCGACGCCGCCCCCGGCAGCACGTTCGACCCGAACGTGCACCAGGCCGTCGCCCAGATTCCCTCGCCCCACCCGGCCGGCACCATCGCCGAACTCTTTCAGCCCGGCTGGCGCATCGGCGAACGCACCCTTCGCGCGGCTATGGTCGCGGTCAGCCTCGGACAGGCGAACTGAGGCCGAGCGCAAATTCCGTTCAAGCGGGCGCCGGTTGAGCGCAAGAGTTTGCGACCCATCAAAAACTAGTGCCTAACCCGATCTGATCCATCAGATCGGGTTAGGCACTAGGCTTCCAGTTCACTTTTCTCGCCCGGTTCGGAAATCTGCTTGCCTTCACTGCGGCCGGTACGGAGTTCTTCCGCATACGCATGGTTCACGTCGCGGTGCCCGGCCTCGTCCTGGCGCACGACGATCACCACATCGCGCAGTGTCGCGTCCGCCGGCAGTTTCCAGTAGTCTATTGCCACCTGCGGTGCCGGCGGGTTGGGCAGGCGTCCGGAATCGATTTCGGCGAGATAGGCCGTATAGCTCAGCACTGCCTCTTCTTCGAAATAGCCGACCAGCCGGTGCGCCGTGCGCGGCGCAAGGAGGTAGAGCACGAAGAAGGCGTTGAAGAAGGCGCCCTGCGCAAAGATGATCAGCGCTCGCTCGAACCAGTTGGGATGCGCCACCGCGATGAAGGTCATCAGGTGCATCCGCTCGTTCTCGGCCTCTTCGAGAAGCGTATGGATCCAGCCGCGATCATCCTGGAACTTCCGCAAGCTCTTCAGGTGGTTCAGCATTCCGCCGACCATGCCGGGCACGGCCGCCACCGTTTCCAGCACCACGGCCCGGTGACCGTACCGCTTGCGGAAGAAGGTATCCGCAAAGAAGCGCAGCATCTTGGTCAGTCCGTAGGCGACCCGGTCGGACATGTCCTTCGGGCTATGCCGGTACTCCAGCGGCATCGAGAGCGGGGAAGATTGTTCAAAAGCCATGGCAATCACCTCTCATGTTCAGATGGTCGCGAACAGCTGCCCGGCAAGCCGCCCCTGCCCTGACACGGCGTCGCAGCTGCCTATTCCCCCACGATCTTCCACGCCGTAACGGTCCCCGGCTCCCAGTTCGGCACGATCACGACATCTCCGAACACGGACAGGTCATTTTGCAGGATACCGTCGGCCTTGGTGTCAATCATCAGCGTGACGAAACCGTCCTCGCTGACATGATGAATCTCTCCCGGCCAGCTCGACACCAGAAACCCGCCGCCCGGCACCAGCCCGACGCCGTCGGCGTCTTTCATGCCGGTCGCGATCAATGATTCGTCGTCCGGGCCACGATACGCGATCAGCTTGCCGTCAGTCATCGTGGTGACCAGCAGGCGGTCACCGTCGCCGAGCAACCCATTGATGCCCGCCCAGCCCTCGGACGAGGCGAAGAGCGAGGCGCCGCCCGGCTCCACCTTGTGGATCGTCGCCGTGCCGGAATCGGAAACGAGAACGTCGCCTTTCCATACGGTGATGTCGTTGAGAAAGACCACGCGCTCCATCACCAGCTTGCCTCTCGCTGCGCCCGTCCCGGCATCGAACATTGCGACCCCGTCCCGGTCGGCCGCATACAGCACGCCCTCATGCACCACGATTCCGGCTGGCCCATGCAATCCCTCGGCAAACTTTGCCGCGGCGACCGAGCCGTCGGCATTCAGTTTCGAAATATAGCCATTGCCGTCCAGCGCGCCGGATTCACCCGGACCGATATTCGAGATAAAATATCCGCCATCTGGCGCCAGTGCCGCGCCTTCCGGCTGCTCGAACCCGCTCGCCGTCCAGACAAGTTCCAGCGCGCGCGGCCCGGCAATGGCTTCCTGGATGTCATCGGCCACGACGGCAAGTTCCGCCTCCTGTTCCCGGGTCGGCCCGCCGCAGGCCGCTAGGAGCAACATGGCGAGGGACGGGACAATGAGTTTGTGCATGGGCGAAGCTCCGCAGATGAGGAACTGAGACTATGACACGGAGCCCGCCTTGGTGAACAGAGGCCACCGAATCGCTCCGCCGCCGGAGGCAGTCCAGAACAGAAGCAAACCACTCAAGACAAGCGGCGGCAAGATCAGGACCGGATCTGGCCTGCCGAGCAACGGCGTCCAGAGCGGTAGCGCCATGACGAGCCCGCCCCCCAATGCCGCGGTCCAGCGCGCGCTTTGCCATTCTGTCCGCCGGGCGAGCTCCAGGCCCGCAAGCGCAAGGAGCGCGCCCAGATCATAGTTGAAAGCGTAGGGCGTCAGCACAAATGTGGCGGCCAGGAGCAAACGGCTCCGCGCCATCTCGTCCGGCGCCCGTGAAATGGCGTGTAGTGCCGCCAGAACCAGAGCCAAGCCAACGCAAGCATGAAGAGCCAACGCCGATCCGTATTCCATGCCGGCCGCCCGGAACGCAGCAAACCAGGTCGGCATCATGTGGAGGAACAGGCCGCCCCAATGGGTCGCGACATATTGCTGGTACGGCATCGTGATGTGAACAAAGGACATCCAGGCCGAAAAGCCAAAAACCCATGCTGACAGACCGGTCAGGACCCCGGTGAAAACAACCGTCCAGACGATAGCCGCGAAACGGCGCTCCGCAAGCAGCAACACGGGCAACAGCAAGCCGAGCTGCGGCTTCATGGTCAGTACTGAGAACATCAGCCCAGCCGCGATCGGCCGCGATTTGCGCCAGAACAACCCCTGCAACATCGCCGCGCCAAACAGAAACCCATTCTGCCCGGCGAGAAACTGTAGGCAGAAGAAAGGTATCAGCAGCACTATCGTGACGACAAAAACGGCGCGCGTATCGCCGGGGACCGAACGGTGTACGAAGGCCCACACCGCCCAGATGAACCAGCCGCCGGTCACGGTCATGAACACCGCGTAGGCGGCCGGATAGGATAGCCATCCCAGCGGCCAGGTCAGCAGCAGGAAATGCGGAGGATAGGACCAGTTGCGTGGCTCCAGATCCGACAGCCCAAACGCAGCTTCGAGAGCGGCCTGATGATCGGACTGAGCTCCCAGTGCGGCAAGATCGCCGCTGAGCGCGAGGCGTCCGGACAGCCAGTAGTTGGCGAAATCCCGATTGGCGAAATCTGCAGGCACCTGCCCGTCAAACAGGCCTCCGATGACATCCGTAAGGGCGGGTGCCCAGAATCCGGCATTGACCATCGAAAACAGGAAAACGCAGAGGAACAGACGCGCCGCGTTGCCGTAAATGCGCTGCGCGATCGCGGCGGTTTCAGCTGGATGGCCGGAAGCGTTCAAAGACCACCTGCTCTAGTCTGGGCGTATCAACGCTAGCAGAGCGGCCTTAAGATTTCCTGATCCGGCTTCAAACCTGCCCGCGCCGGTCCATGCCCTGCCGGTCAACCATCCAGCCTGGATATTCCGGCGCCAGCGCAGAGACCGCGTCGAGCGCGGCCAAGTCGGCGGCGTCAAGCACTACGTCTACCGCGCCGAGGTTGTCGACCAGCTGTTCCATCGTCCGTGTACCGATAATCACGCTGGTGACATGGCTCTGGTGCAGAAGCCAGCCGAGCGCCACCTGCGGCACGGTCGCGCCCTTCTTGGCAGCAATCTCCCGCATCACGTCGATGATGTTGAAGCCCTTCTCCTTGTCCACCGGCGGAAAGTCGAAGATCGTCCTGCGCGCATCATTCGGCCCGGCCCCGTCGCGGCTGAACTTGCCCGAAAGGAATCCGCCCGCCAGCGGGCTCCAGGGCAGGATCGCAAGGTTCTGGTCCTTCGCCATCGGCACCACTTCGCGCTCAAGGTCGCGGCCCGCGATGGAATAATACATCTGGCAGCTCTCGAACCTGGCGAGTCCGCGCCTCTCGGCATACGCCACCGCCTTCATGATCAGCCAGGCCGGCATGTTGCAAAGGCCCACATAGCGCACCTTGCCGGAGCGCACGACAGCGTCGAGCGCCTCGACCGTCTCCTCGATCGGCGTGATTGGGTCGGTTCCATGCACCTGATAGAGGTCGATGTAGTCGAGCCCGAGGCGTTCGAGGCTCGCATCCACACCGTCAAGGATATGCTTTCGCGAAAGGCCGGAGATATTGCGCGCCCGCTTCTCGCGCCGCTCGGCTTCGGCCGTCTCCGCGGCGCCTGCGCCCTCGGGCACGAGCATCGAGACCCGTCCGAACACCTTGGTCGCGACCACAGTCTCATCGCGCGGCAGGCCCGTATTCCGGATCGCTTGCCCGAGGATCGCTTCCGACCGGCCCGCCGAATAAACGTCCGCTGTGTCGAAGAAGTTGATCCCGGCCTCGAACGCTGCCTTCACAAGACTGTCGGCCTCTTCCTGCTGCTGTTTGCCGATGAATTTCCAGATCCCCCCATCGCCTCCGAACGTCATCGTGCCAAGGCAGAGTTTCGACACGACGAGGCCCGTGTGTCCGAGTTTAGCGAATTTCATCTGGGAAGCCCTTTGTCTGG
>JBGTKN010000143.1:0-6734 GCA_041744615.1 Hyphomonas sp.
AGGCCCCGCCCATGCTCGCGCGAGACGGCGGCTTCATTGCGCCCGGCTGGGACAAGGCGCTCGACGAGGTGCGCGGCCTGCGCGAGGACAGCCGCCGGGTGATAGCTGAGATGCAGGGCCGCTACGCTGAGGCCACCGGCGTGAACGCCCTGAAGATCAAGTTCAACAACGTGCTAAGCTATTTCATCGAAGTGCCCGCGCGCGCGTCTGATCAGATGTTGAAGGCGCCCCTCGCAAACGATTTCATCCACCGCCAGACGATGGCCGGCGCCGTTCGGTTCTCCACCACCGAGCTGGCCGAACTCGCGGGCCGCATCAGCCGCGCGGAAGAAGAATCGAAGGCAATCGAGTCGGCGCTGTTCGAGGCTTTCTGCGTACGGGTATCCGCCGAAAGCGAAACGCTTGCCCGCGTCTCTGCCGCCATCGCTGAAGTCGATGTCGCCGCCGCCAATGCGATCTGGGCTGTCGAGGCCGGCGCCGTTCGTCCTGTCATCGACAACTCGCCGGTCTTCGAAGCCAAGGGCCTTCGCCACCCGGTTGTTGAGTCCGCCCTGCGCCGGGAAGGGAAGGGCTTCACCGCCAATCACCTGACCCTCGATGCTGACGGTAAATCTGCGCCGCGCTTCCTGCTCGTCACCGGTCCGAACATGGCGGGTAAATCGACCTATCTCCGGCAAGCCGCGCTCGCGGTGATCCTCGCTCAGGCAGGCTGTTTCGTGCCCGCCGCCTCATTGCGCCTCGGCCTGGCGGACCGCGTCTTCTCCCGCGTCGGCGCCTCGGATGATCTCGCGCGCGGGCGCTCCACGTTCATGGTCGAGATGGTCGAAACCGCCGCGATCCTGAACCAGGCGACCTCCGAAAGTTTCGTCATCCTCGATGAAGTCGGCCGCGGCACGGCCACCTGGGACGGCCTCGCCATCGCCTGGGCCGCTGTCGAGCATCTGCACGAACAGACCCGCTGCCGCGCCATCTTCGCCACTCATTATCACGAACTCACCGCGCTCGCCGCCGAACTCCCGGGCGCGGCAAATGCCAGCCTCAAGGCGCGCGAATGGAAGCAAGACCTGATCTTCCTGCATGAGGTGCAGCCCGGCCCCGCCGACCGCTCTTACGGCGTTCAGGTTGCACGCCTCGCGGGCCTGCCGCGCAGCGCCGTCAGCCGTGCCGCGCAAATCCTGAAGCAACTTGAAGCGAGCCCCTCCGCCGCCGAGAGCCTGCCGCTGTTCGCCGCTGCGCCGGTTGATGCAGAAACAGAAGTTCCGCCGGAAGCAGCCGCCGTCCTCGCGGCGCTCGAAGCGCTCGATCCCGATGCACTCACCCCGCGCGAAGCGCTGGCGATACTTTACGAGCTTAAGATTCTTGGCAAAGGCAAAGCCTGATCCGAGGTTCAGCGCGGGTTCAGAGCCAGGGCTTCCAGCACCCGCACCGCGGCCTGCAGGCTCGGGATATCGCCGATCTCCTCGACCAGCCGGCGTGCATCGCGCTTCAGGTCATGCGCCTGAAGATCGCGCCCCCGCGCGCCATCGGTGCTTGGTGAAATTTCGAACGGCTCATAAAACCAGCCGATCGGCTTGCCGAGCGCCACCGCGATCTCGAGCAGCCGCCCAGCCGACATGCGGCTATGTCCGGCTTCATATTTCTGGACCTGCTGGAAGGTCACGCCCAGCAGCGCGGCCAATGCTTCCTGCGTCAGTCCAAGTTCACGGCGCCCCTGGCGCAACCGCTGACCCACGAACCGGTCAGCATCGGTCGGCTTTCGCGCTTCGTGCGAAAGCGATGTGTCGGCTTTTGCCATGGTTTACGGCCTTCCAGTTCTGGCGGGGTGAACCCGGTTCCCCGGAATGCAACCCCCGGGCCATCTGCGACCGTGACGGGAATCCTGCGGCGTTTCTCCGTGCCGGTTAAACGGGAACCTTCACCGGCGGCTCGAACTTCGTGGACTTGAGGATCAGCTCATCCGGCGCCGCAATCATCGCCTTGTACATCGCTTCCGGATAGGCCTGATGCGGTTTGGCCGCATCATATGGTGGTTGTTTCACGGAGCCGCCTTCTCCCGAATAAGCATCCGGATGTTTGAAGGTCTCCAGTTGTTCCGGGGTGATGCCGACCTTCTCCACTACAGCCGGATCGATCCAGGCGCGCGGATCGATCGGCACGGTCGAGCATGCGACTTCAAGGGTCATGTTGTCGGGACCCGCAAAATAGATCGAATGGCACATCGCATGGTCCATCGGGCCGATCACGTTGATGCCTTTGGTGCGGATCCGGTCGCGGATAGCCAGCAGGTCGTCCAGCGTATCGACCCGGAAAGCGAGGTGCTGCATCGTTCCAGGCGCGGACGGGCCTGCGCCGGTGCCCGCATGCGTCACGCCCAGCTGGATCGGGATATCTTTCACGGCTGGCAGTTGCACGACCGAGAAATAGGAATGGTCATCCATGTGCAGGAAGGCGTGCACCCCGCCGGGTACACCGTGCATGTCGAACAGGGCCGACAGCTGAAATCCCATCACGTCCGAGAAAAAGGCGATATGTTCGCGGATGTCCGCCGCCATGATCGCAATATGGTGAATGCCGTTCGCCTTGATCATGGCGCTAACCTCCCTTGACCCTGCGGCCACATGGACAGGGCCGTTCTCTGTCATAATGTGCACCCCGGAACCCAAACGGGCAAGGAGGCAGATGAGATGGCTGGCGCAAGGGAAATTGTCCGGGAGCCTTATCTTGTGATCCACAAGGACCCGTCCAGTTTCAAGGATGTCTATGGCGGGGCAGGGGACAACAATGCCGTCGAATGCATGCGCATCTATCCGGCAGGCACTTCGGCCGACAGCGTGGTCATCTTCTCCCACCCGATCGGCGGCGGCGCCTTCCTGCCACTCGTCTCCGCGCTCGCCCGCGCCGGACAGCATGTCATCTACGCCAACACCCGCTACCGCGGAAACGACACCGCCCTGATCATGGAAAAATGCGCCGCCGATTTCGGCGCCTGTATAGAGCACGCCCGCTCGCGTCTCGGCTACAAGCGCGTCGTCCTCGGCGGCTGGTCCGGCGGCGGCTCCCTCTCGCTCTTCTATCAGGACCAGGCCGAACGCCCGGTGATCACCCACACGCCCGCCGGCGATGCCTATGACCTGACGAAAAAGCCCCTGCCGCCCGCCGACGGCATCATGCTGCTCGCCGCACATGTCAGCCGCGCGATCACGCTGACCGAATGGATGGACCCTTCGATCACCGACGAAGCGAGCCCGTTCGACCGCGATCCGGCGCTCAACATCTACGATCCGGGCTGTCCGGAGCAGCCGCCCTATACGGAGGCGTTCGTCGCCCGCTTCCGCGCGGCGCAGATTGCCCGCAACCGCCGTATCACCACCTGGGTGCAGGAGACCCTCGCAGACCTGCGCCGGCGCGGCGAAGACGATGCGGAGCGCGCCTTTACCGTACACGGAACAATGGCGAGTGTTTGCTGGACAGATCCGGCTCAGGAGCCGTCAGACCGCAGGCCCTATACCTGCTATCTTGGCGAGCCGCGTATCGCGAACGATGGCCCCGTAGGCCTCGCCCGCTTCACCACGCTGCGCTCCTGGCTCTCGCAATGGGGATATGACACGACCAACGCGGACGGGCTCGGCAATGCCGCGCGGATTTCCTGCCCGGTCCTGGTAATCAACAATACGGCCGATCTCGCCTGTACCCCCACCCATGCGCAGCGCCTGTTCGATGCCGTAGGTCATACCCGCAAGGTCTATCGCGACATTCAGGGGGCGGATCATTATTATATCGAGCGGCCCGACTTGCTGCCGGAAGCTGTCAAGGTCTGTGCGGACTGGATGGACGCGGAAAGCCTTGCGGGCTGAACCGTCAGTTCTCCGGTTTCAGCCGGACGATCTCGTCCTCGTCGGAGGTTGCTGCAGGCGCCTTGGGCGCGAGCAACGTATCGGGCGAGTCTTCCAGGTCGATGCCCAGGTCGCCGACGTCTTCGAAGTTTCCGCCAGTGGCGCGCGGTCCGACAATCAGGCCACCGGTATTGCCGCTGGAACCCGCATTGAGATTCAAGCCGCCCGGCGCATCATTTGCCCGGCCGATATTTAGGTTGAGTGTGCCTTGCACTTCGGCCGTCTCGACGGGGGGGGCGGACGCTTCTGCGCTTGCCGCAACCGTGTCGGAACAGGCTGCGCCGGCGCCGGCGAGCGACAACAGGAGAAGGGCAGTGATCGGTTTCATCCACATTCCTCAAGCATGACGCTCCAGCGACCTCGCCGCAAGCTTCGTTTCCACAACGTCCCAGAATTTGGCAGTTGCATCAATGCCTGACAGACGCTTCAGCGCCTGAAGCCCTGTCGGCGAAGTGACGTTCACCTCGGTCAGGCGCCCGCCGATCACGTCGATGCCGGTCAGCACAAGGCCCCGGCGCTTCAGCTCCGGGCCGATACGCGCGCAGATATGCTTGTCGGCGTCCGACAGTTCCGTCGCTTCGGCGGTGCCGCCGACGACGAGGTTGGAGCGCACCTGTCCGGCTTTGGGTTTGCGGTTGATCGCGCCTACCGCCTCCCCGTCGATCAGGATCACGCGCTTGTCGCCGTCGGACACTGCCGGGAGGAAGGCCTGCACCATCACCGGCTCGCCGGACCGGCCAAGGAAAAGCTCCAGCAGAGAATCGAGATTGGAATCGGTTTCGGTGAGCCTGAAGACGCCCGCGCCGCCATGCCCATAGAGCGGCTTGACGATGATGTCGTGGTGCTTTGCCCGGAAGGTGTCGATCACCGCCCGGTCACGTGTCACCAGTGTGGGCGGCATGATGTCCGGAAACATCAGCGGAAAAATCTTCTCGGGACTGGAGCGCACACCGGCAGGATCGTTCAGCACCAGCGTCTCGGCGGACACTTCTTCCAGAAGGTGGCACGCCGTAATGTAACCCATGTCGAAGGGCGGATCCTGGCGCATCAGGATGACGTCCACGTCGTCCTTGAGGTCCAGCGTTAACGCCTCGCCGAACAGGCCGGGAGTCCCCTGTATCCGCTGCACGCGGGCGGGGCGGGCGCGCGTGGTGACGCGGCCTTCGGTCCAGGCAAGGTCGCCCGGGCCATACACGAACAACTCATGCCCGCGCGCCTGTGCCGTTTCAGCCAGCGCAAAGGACGTGTCCCCGTCGATATTGACCCGCTCCAGCGGATCCATCTGAATGGCTATGCGCAGTGTCACGCGTTTCGTTGCCCCCGTCCAAGCGGAAGGCGCGCGGCGTCAGCGGCTTCCTGTGTCGTAATTCGCGCCGTGCAGTTCGGGCATCGGCTCAGTTGTATATGACGCGTCAGGGCTCGGTTGATAAGTGGGGGGCGGCGCTTCGGTCCGGATAGGTGCAGCCGGCCGGGTGGATGCTTCGCGGATGCGGACATAGGAGACAACCTGCTGCACCCCGCCCACGACGCTGGCTTCCTCTGCGGCCTTGCGCAATTCTTCGGTGCTGCGGGCAAGGCCCATCAGGTAGACGACGCCGTTGTAGGTCTCAATGTTGAAGTTCACGCTCTTGACCGTGCTCGACCCGACGAGACGGGCGCGCACACGGGCCGTGATCAGCTCATCTGAGACATTCGCCAAAAAGCCGCCGGGTGGCTCGATCCGGATTTCATTGGCGACATCCTGGGTACGCGAGGAACTCCAGGCCACGCCTTCTGCCTCGGTCCGGTCCGCGGGCGCATTGACCCGTCCCGACAGCAGGACGAGGCCATTGGCCACTTCGACATCGACCTCGGCGAACCGGGCGCCGCTTTCGTTCAGCAGCTTTGCCTTGATTTCGTTGGAGGCGGTGGCGTCATCAATCGCCTCGCCCATCGTCTTTTCCTGCACCGAAGTCAGCCCCACGGCCCCCGCAGTGCCGACAACGGCGGCCACGCAGCCGGTAAGGGAAAAGGATGCCATCAGGCACGGCAGCAGGTAAATCGAACGCATGTGGGCAAATTCCTGGAAGTCACGGTGGAGGAAACTTCATTACCATCAAGATAGGGCGAAACGGCGGCATTCTCCTAATGAAACCCTGTACAGTTTCTGAACAAATGGCCCTGCCGTGCCAGCCTGCGCCTTTTGGCTGGTTGCTGAAGCCTCTGCGTGTTAGGATTTCATCACAGTTGCAAAAGGAGCCATTGCCCTGTCATCCGCCAAATCCCGGGTTGAGCCCCCCAAGAATGTTTCGCTTGAAGATATCAGACTGCTCGCCGAGGCCCTTTCGAAAGTCCTCGAAGACGACAAGGCTGAAGATCTCGCCATTATAGATCTTCAGGGCAAATCTTCCCTCGCCGACTTCATGATCATTGCGTCGGGTCGTTCCGGACGCCACGTAGCCGCGCTTGCCGAACATGTTGCCCAGGAAGCCAAACGCCTGACCGGCCGCCCTGCCAGCGTTGAAGGCATGGCCAATGCAGACTGGGTTCTGATCGATACCGGCGACGTCATCGTTCACCTCTTCCGCCCGGAAGTTCGCGAATTCTACAATCTCGAGAAAATCTGGATGTCGGACACCTCGGCTCACCGGGCAGTGCGCGCGTCTTCCTGATCCATGCGGTTGCAGATGGTCGGGGTGGGGCGCCTGAAAGACGGCCCCGAGCGCAGCCTCACGGATGACTATCTCGCCCGCGCCCAGCCGCTCGCCCGCCAGCTGGGCTTTCGCGGCCCCGAAGAAAACGAAGTCGCCAGCGGCGGCGGCCTCGAAACCGAAGGTGCCCGGCTGATCGCCCGCCTGCCGG
>JBGTKN010000144.1:0-8713 GCA_041744615.1 Hyphomonas sp.
CGCCGCGCGCAACGCGGCGAGGATCCGCTCGATGACCTGGCGGCGGGCGAGCGCGCACGGGTCGCGCGGCTACCGCTCCGGATAATCCGTTTTCGAAGAAGCCAAGCGCCTGCTCGAAAGCATGGTCCTCTGCCGCGAAGCGGAGCTGCGCCATGGCGGCCTGACGCGCGACCGCTAGTACCGCGCGCTCGCGCATGTGGTGACAACCGATGCGCTCGGCCCGCGCCTCGGGCTGAACGCCGAGATAGTACGGAAGGGCGCCTCCCGGGTGCGCGGTTATCCCGATACGGCGACGGCCAATGCGCTGCTGCTGGTGCTTGAAGCCTCCGCCCGCGCCCGAAGGCACGCATCTGCGGACCCGCGGAATTCTGCGCGACGGCCGGCTCGAAGTGAGCCATCCGCTCAATCTGGAGTGGCTCGACTGAACCTCAGGCTTCGGGAATCAGACCGGCAGTCATCGGATCACCAACAATCCGCTCAAGCGCCTTGCGCAGCTTGCCCAGCGCCTGATGCTCGATCTGGCGCACGCGCTCCTTCGAGACACCGAGTTCCTCGCCGAGTGCTTCCAGCGTCATCGACTCTTCGGCTAGCCGCCGTCGGGATATGATATGCATCTCGCGCGGGTTCAGGGTCTTCAGGGCTTCGGCGATCCACTTGCGGCGTTTGGCCGTGTCATGTTCGGCCATCACGAGTTGTTCCGGAATGGCCGCCTCGTCGGCGATCATGTCCTGCCATTCTCCGTCACCGTCGATAGACAGGGGTGCATTCAGCGACCGGTCGGCTCCCGACAGCCGCGAGGCCATGGTTTCGACATCGCGCACCGGCACGCCCAGATGGTTCGCCACCCATTCGCGGTTTTCCGGAGTCATGATGCCGTCGCCGGTATCGGCAATCCGGGCGCGCAGGCGGCGGAGATTGAAGAACAGGGATTTCTGGGCCGAGGTCGTTCCCGTGCGCACGATCGACCAGTTGCGCAGCACATAGTCCTGGATCGAGGACCGGATCCACCAGCTGGCATAGGTCGAAAAGCGCACTTCGCGCTCCGGCTCGAACCGGGCAGCAGCCTGCATGAGGCCGACATTGCCCTCGGAAACAAGGTCGGCCATCGGCAGACCGTAGTGGCGAAACTTCGAAGCCATAGCGATCACGAGGCGCATGTAGGCGGTCGTCAGCTCATGCAGCGCGGCTTCATCATTCTGCTCGCGCCAGCGGCGGGCGAGGCTCGCTTCATGCGCAGGCTCCAGCAGCGCGACCTTCATCGCCGTGCGGACGAACTGGCGGTCGGAACTGTTGTTCGAGTCGTAGGCGCTGGCCATCATCTGCTCCCGGCGGAGGCCTCGCTGTGCCTCTCTCGGAGTGTCTACGCGCGGCGCCGCCAACTGGATGCGCGGCGCCTTGATTTTTTCCGGGACCGCTCTAGCGCCGCCCCTCCGCCGCCAGCCCAACCGTTCAGCCTTGACGGTTCCGGGCGCGGTGGCCTAATTCTCGGCCCAGAACACAAGCGGAACGCGCCGCCTGCCATGATCAGCCCTGCACCTGAAGATGCCCTGCCCCGCCGGTCTGCCGAAATCTGCCGGGGTACGCTGCGATTGATGGGCCATCTGGGCTATTTCGGGCTCACCGAAATGACGCTGGCCAACAACCGGCGCGCCGATATCGCCGCCATCGGTCCCGCCGGCGATATCTGGATGATCGAGATCAAGTCCAGCGTGCAGGACTTCAAGTCTGACCTGAAATGGCGCGAATACATGGATTTCTGCGACCGCCTGACCTTCGCGGTCGGCGATGATTTCCCGCTGGAGCTTATTCCGCCTGAGGCCGGGCTGATTGTCGCCGATGCCTTCTATGGCGCGGTGATCCGCGAGGCGCCCGAAGCCCGGCTCGTGCCCGCACGGCGCAAGGCGGTGACGCTGAGGTTTGCACGGCTGGCCGCGGCGCGCCTCACCGGTGTGGTGGATACGGGCTGGACGCCGGGCGATGACGGGCTTACCTCGCCCCTCACATGAGCCTCGCCTATCCCATCGCCCGAAGTCTCGAAGAAGCCACCCTGCCCGGCGTGAAGATCGCCCGGACGCAGCGTGAAGCCGCGAGCTTGTCTCCGGGACTTGCCGTCGAGGGCCTCGAGACGAGTTGGTTGCACTTGACCGAGGCTGAAGCAGCGGCGCTGCTCGGCGCGCAAGGCGCCGATGGGCCGGCCGGGCACATCCAGCGCTACGAGGACACGTCCGGCCACGTCGTCATTGCCGTCAGCTGGTGGAAACTGGTCGACCCGAAGAACGCAAAGAAATCCAAGGCCGCGGCCGACGCCCCAGCCGCCGGTTCCGAAAAGATCGACCACACAGACGATCTCTACTTCCGCCAGGGCCGCACCAGACCGAAGCGCAAGAAGCCCGTGGACCCGAACCAGCTTGATCTGTTCGAGACCGGGAAATCCTAGAGCCGCGCCTTCATTGCTTCGGCGACGGCTTCCGCCGTAATGCCGAAATGCTTGTAGAGCTGCTGGTAGGGCGCGCTAGCGCCGAAGCTGTCCATGCCGACAAAGCCGCCATCCGCCCCGATCCAGCGGTCCCAGCCAAAGCGCACGCCGGCCTCCACCGCCACGCGCGGCAGGCCCATTCCGAGCGTCTCGGCCCGGTACGCTGCATCCTGCTGCCCGAACAGTTCCATCGACGGCATCGAGACGACACGCACCCCGATTCCTTCTGCCACAAGCAAGGCCTGCGCCTTGAGCGCGATCTCCACTTCCGAGCCTGTCGCGATCAGCACGCCGCGCTCCTTGCCCTTGGCGGGCGAGAGGACATAGGCGCCCTTGGCTGAAAGGTTTTCGTCCGTATGCGTCTTTCTGGCCGGCGCGACGTTCTGGCGGGTCAGCGCCATCGTCGAGGGACCATCCTGACGCGTCAGGGCGAGTTCCCAGCACTCCGCGGTTTCAACACCGTCCGCTGGACGGAAGACCAGCATCCCCGGCATCGCGCGCAGCGAGGCAATCTGTTCTACCGGCTGGTGAGTCGGGCCATCTTCGCCGAGACCAATGGAATCGTGCGTCATCACATGGACGACGCGCAGGCCCATCAGCGCGCCGATGCGGATCGCCGCTCGACTATAATCTGCAAACACCAGGAACGTTCCCGAATACGGAATGATGCCGCCATGCAGCGCCATGCCGTTCATCGCCGCCGCCATTGCATGCTCGCGCACGCCGTAATGGATATAGCGCCCGTCCCAGCTCTTCGGTGTCATCGGGCTGGTTGCGCCCGTCCTGGTGTTGTTCGAGCCTGTGAGGTCTGCAGAGCCGCCGACCATTTCCGGCACCAGATGCGTGATCACTTCCAGCGCCTCGCCGCTCCACACACGCGTCGCCTTAGACGCGCCGCCTTCGGCAACGGCCTTCTTGTGCTTGAGGATCGCCTTGGCGAGATTCTTGGGCAGACGGCCGGCAATGGCGGCATTGAGCTCGCCCTTCTTCGGGCTCGCCGCGAGACGCTTCTTCCAGGCCATATGTTCCTCGCGCGAGCGCTCGCCCGCCTTCGA
Source organism: Hyphomonas sp. (assembly GCA_041744615.1). Lineage (GTDB taxonomy): Bacteria > Pseudomonadota > Alphaproteobacteria > Caulobacterales > Hyphomonadaceae > Hyphomonas. The sequence continues at coordinate 3,532 of JBGTKN010000144.1, forward strand.
CCAGGCCGCCTCGATCGCGTCCGGAACCTCGAAAGGTTCGTGCGGCCAGTTCAGCGACTTTCGGATGCCGGCGATCTCCTCGGCCCCATACGGTCCGCCGTGCGCCTTGCCGGTGCCCGCCAGCTTCGGCGCGCCATAACCGATGATTGTCTTCACAGCGAGGAAGACCGGCTTCTTTTGCTTCGTCGCCCATTTCAGCGCCTCGGTCACATCCTTCTCGTTGTGACCGTCAACCCGGCGCGAAACCCAGCCCGACGCCTCGACGCGCGCACACTGGTCAGTGCCGTCGGACAAGTCGGTCGAGCCATCGATGGTGACGGCATTGTCGTCAAAGAGCACGATCAGCTTGTTCAGCTTCAGATGCCCAGCGAGCGTGATCGCTTCCTGGCTTATGCCTTCCATGAGACAGCCGTCGCCGGCGACCACCCAGGTGCGGTGATCGACGAGATCATTGCCGAAGCGCGCATTCAGGTGGCGCTCGGCGATCGCCATGCCGACGGCCGTCGCTATGCCTTGCCCCAGCGGGCCTGTCGTCGTTTCGACCCCGGCCGTGATAAAGTTTTCCGGGTGGCCCGGCGTGTTCGCTCCCAATTGGCGGAAACGGCGGATATCGTCGCGGCTCACCGAGGCATAGCCCGTCAGGTGGAGCAGCGAATAGATCAGCATCGAGCCATGGCCCGCTGACAGGACGAACCGGTCCCGATCCGGCCAGGCGGGGTCGCGCGGATCATGTTTCATGAATTTCCGGAACAGCACCGTGGCCGTATCCGCCATGCCCAGAGGCAGGCCGACATGGCCCGATTTCGCCGCCTCGACGGCGTCCATGGACAAGGCCCGAATGGCATTCGCCATGTCGCGATTTGTGACAGCCATTCTGCTGATCTCCCGGAGTTTTTCGCGCTTCGTGCTAGGCCAGACTTGTCCGGCACCGTCAAGGCGCTTGGCGGGCGCGGCCATTCCAGTTAGTCCAGAAAAATCATGACCGACCTCGACCCGGCCGCCCTGCGCCTCGAAACCGCCCTCAAGCGCCTGGAGCTGGCGCTCGAGGCGCATCTGCTGCGCACCGGCAATCCGGCCACGCTGCGCGCCGAGATCGCGGCGCTCGTCACCGACCGGGCCAGCCTCGCCGAAGCTCTCGACCAGTCCCTTGCCCGGGAACAGGAGCTCCAGGCCCTCGCCGATGAGGCGAGTCTTGCCCTCGGCTCGGCCATCGAGGAAGTCCGCGCAGCCCTCGGCAAGGAGGACTGACGCGTGGCCAAGGCCGACATCACGCTCCGGGGCCGCAGCTTCTCCATCGCCTGCGCACCGGGCCAGGAAATGCGGGTCCAGCGTCTGGCCGATCAGCTGGACGCCCGGGTCGGCCAGATTGCCGATGCCGTCGGGGATATCGGTGATGAACGGCTGCTCCTGATCACCGCGCTGGCCCTGCTCGACGAACTCGACAGCGCCCGCCGCGGCGTCCCCGCCCGCCCGGATACCGAAGCCCGAGCGGTCGAAGTTCTGCTGGAAATGGCCAGCCGGGTCGAAGCCCTTGCGGCGCGCCTGGAAAACGAGGCATGAGGCCGCCGCCCTGCCGCGACCGGATGCAGCAGCGCCGGAAACGCCCGGCCGGTCTATGGTCCGGCTGAGTTTTTTCGAAAAGGCCAAAGCCCCATGCAAAGCGCACTGACCATCGGCTTCTACATCCTGCTGGCCGGCATTGTGATTGTCCTCATCATCGGCATTGCCAATCTGGCACGCCGGGACGAGAAGCAGGCGAGCCGTTCGAACCAGCTGATGCGCCTGCGCGTCATCCTGCAGGCGGCGGCCATCGCCTTTCTCGTGCTCCTGGGTATTGTCGCGGGCGCCATCAAGTTCGGCGGATAGGCAGGAGCACACGCATGGTCCGGCTCGACAAGATCTACACCCGCACCGGTGACACGGGCGAAACACGCCTCTCGACGGGCGAACTCGTTCCGAAATGGCACCCCCGCGTCGCCGCCTATGGCACGGTCGATGAGCTGAACGCGGCCCTCGGCGTCGCCGCGCTTGAGGCGAAAGGCGACAGGCTCGCCGCCATCCGCCGCATCCAGAATGATCTGTTCGATCTCGGTGCAGACCTCGCGACGCCCGACCGGGGACGCGTCCTCGAGTGGACCCCTCTGCGCATCATCGAATCGCAGGTCACACGCCTTGAGACCGAGATCGACGCCATGAATGCCGCTATCCCGCCGCTCGACAGTTTTATCCTTCCGGGCGGATCGGTCCTGTCGGCCTACCTGCATGTGGCACGAACCCTGTGCCGGCGGGCGGAGCGGCAGATCGCCGAACTCGCGTCCCAGCCGGATGAACCGGTGAACGCGGTCGCCCTCGCCTTCATCAACCGGCTCTCGGACTGGCTGTTCGTGGCCGGGCGCGCGGCCAACGATGACGGCGCAGAAGATGTGAAATGGGTGCCCGGCGCGAACCGCTGATAGAGAATCGCTATTTCCTTCCTGCGGTTCCGGACAATATGCTTCGGGTATGCGCGGGCTGAAGATCCAGATAGTCGTCGTCGGCGGCGGAGCCGGCGGGCTTCAGCTCGCGGCCCGCTTAGGCGCACGCTATGGACGAGAGAAGTTCGATATCATCCTGCTGGAGCGCAACCGGACTCATATCTGGAAGCCCCTGCTCCACGAAGTCGCTGCCGGGTCGCTCGATGCAAACCTCGACGAAGTCGGCTATGGCGCTCACGCCCACCGCTGGGGTTACCGGTATTTCCAGGGCGCGCTTAAGGGGATCGACCGGACCAACCGGCAGGTCATCGTCTCTCCGCTGCTCGATGTCGATGGCTCGGAGCTGATGGGAGAGCACCGCATCCGGTACGACTATCTCGTTCTCGCGCTCGGATCGGTCTCGAATGATTTCGGCGTCGAGGGAGTGAAGGAAAACTGCCTGTCGCTCGAAAGCCGGCGCGATGCCGATTCCTTCCGCCAGCGTCTGCTCAATCAATGCCTGCGCTGTTCGCGCCGGCTCAGTCTCAATCCGGAGGCGGAGGAGTATGTCCGCATCGCCATCGTCGGCGGCGGGGCGACCGGTGTCGAACTGGCAGCCGAACTCTACAACTCCGCCTCGGCGCTGCGCTATTATGGCCTCGAAGTGTTCGACGAAAAGCGCCTCAAGGTCAGCCTGCTCGAGGCGGGCCCGCGCATCCTGCCCGCCCTTCCCGAGAAACTGGCAGAGGCCGCCCACGAAGAACTTGAAGCGCTCGGCGTGGAGGTCGTCACCGGCGCGCAGGTCTCCCGTGTCACGCCGGATGCGATCGAGACCCGGGACGGCAAGATCTTTCCGGCCGATCTCAAGGTCTGGGCCGCCGGGGTGAAGGCACCTGATTTCCTGAAGGACATTGCGGGCCTCGAGACCAATCGCAACAATCAGCTCTTAGTGAAGGACACGCTGCAGACCACGCGCGACGATCGCATCTTCGCAATCGGCGATTGCGCGTCCTACACCGCGCCTGGCGCCGAACGCCCCGTTCCGCCACGCGCGCAAAGTGCTCACCAGATGGCCGGCACGGCCTACAAGAACATCTGCGCCCTGATCGAGAAGAAGCCTCTGGCGGCCTTCAAGTACGAAGACAAGGGTTCGCTCATCTCGATGAGCCGCTATGCCACGGTCGGCACGTTGATGGGCAACCTCGTCGGCGGGCGCATGGCGATCGAGGGCCGCCTCGCCCGTTTCGTCTATATCTCGCTTTACCGGATGCACCTGATGGCGATCCATGGTTCCATCCGCGGCCTCGGCATGATCCTGATGGGGCACGTGAACCAGGTCGTGCGGCCCAAACTCAAGCTGCACTAGCGCCGCGCGTCCCGGACTTCTGCCATCAGGGCGAATAGCTCGATCACCGGCGTGACCACTGCGTCGCCGCGGTACTCCCGGTACAGACTGTCCACGTTTACGGCAATCCGCTCGGCGTCGCCCCAACTGGAATAGTCTCCCAGAGCAATGTCCAGCGCCGCCTCGCGTGCCGACAGGCCTGCATCAAAACGCTTGCGCGCCTCTCGGTCGGCAAAGGCGAGATAATCGGCCACGCGCCGGACACCTGCCTTGTCCGTGATCGGACCATGGCCGGGGACGATGACATTCACATCCATGGCGATGATCGTCTCGCAAGCGCGAATCCAGTTCGCGACCGGCCCCGCCCACATCAGCGGCGTGCCATCGATGAACAGGATGTCACCGGTGAACACTGCCTTGTCGCCCGGCACGTGCACCAGCACATCGCCGCCGGTATGCGCCGGACCCACCTCTATCAGCCGGACTGCCTTGTTGCCGACCTTGATGTTCATCGTGCCGGAAAAGGTCTTCGTCGGCGTGCGCTCTTCGACATTGTCGAAATCAAACGGCGCAAACACGTCCGCGAAATACGCCCCTGCCGGGCCGAGCTTTGCTCCCGCTGCCTTGAACATCGCCAGTGTCGCCGGAGGCACTTCGGCCATTTCCCGCGCGCTCGTTTCGGATGCTATGATCTCCGCTTGCGGACAACATCCATTGCCGTGACAGTGATCTCCGTTCGCGTGCGTGTTGACGATGGTGGCGATCTTCCCGGCACCGATCCCGGTCGCATCCTCCATCGCGGACAGCATCTCGCGCGTCAGTGCCATGTCGAACAATGTATCGACGAGCAGCGATCGGTCGCCGTCGCGAATCAGGCCGGCATTCGACCAGCCCCAACCGCCATCCGGCTGAAGCCAGGCATACAGGCCGCCGCCGATATCCTTGAGCCCTTTGGAATACTCCCAGCGCTGCGCCATGGCCTGCTCCTCCCGTTTTTCCGCATCAAGTCAGGGAACCGGCGCCGGCGCAAGCGCTTCAGAAACGGTCCAGCAGGCGCCGCAGGTATTCGCGCTCTTCCTCGTCTTCAGCCTCGTTGTAGCGGCGACGAAGTTCATCGAGGATGTCCTTTGCGCGCTGGCGTTCGGACTGTTCGGGAATGTTGACGCCTTCGCCATCGTTCCCGGCGCCCATAAGCGCGCGGCCCATCGGATCATTGCCGCCGCCCTGTTCGCCAAGGCGCTGTGCGCGCAGGGCGTCCAGGGTGCCGGCAAGACCGCGCGACAGTTCGGACATCATCTGCGTCGCGCGCTCCTGCTCCATAATGGCGCGGCCCTCATTGCCGCCTTCCAGCGCGCGTTCGGCCCGGCGCTGCGCATCGCGAATG
>JBGTKN010000145.1:0-2017 GCA_041744615.1 Hyphomonas sp.
GCGCATGAAGTCCGGCGCGAGGGCGCACATTACCCCCTCGGCCAGGAGCCAGACGCCGATGCCGGCGAGCAGGACGGTGAGAGCGCTCACCGTCCTGGTTGCCTAGCGCGGCCCGCCCGCAGAGCGGGCGCTGTCAAAGAACTGGTCACAGATACCAAGCGATTTAGGACCGACGATGACCTGGGTTCCTTCCTGGATCGAGGTTTCGCAGGCGATCAGGGCGCGCTGGAAACGGAAGAATTCCGGGTCCTTGTTATAGGCGGTCGCGTAGGTTTCGGTGGCTTTCGCATCGCCGTCACCGCGGATCTTCGAGGACTGTTCGCGGGCCTGGGCCTCGATGACAGTCTTCTCGCGTTCGGCCTGTGCGCGGATCAGGCGGGCCCGTTCCTCCCCTTCCGAGCGGATGCGCTGGGCTTCCTGCAGGCGGGCGGTCCGCATCCGGTTGTACACCCCTTCGGCGACTTCGTTCGGCAGGTCAGCCTGACGGATGCGCACGTCAATGATGTCGATCCCGTCCGACGCCAGGCCCGCGTTCACGCCCTGCCGGATACGGCCCATCAGCTGGGCGCGCTGTCCGGAGACGATTTCCGGCACTGGTACATCGCCCAGCACTTCGCGGATCGCGGAGGTGGTGATGCGGTTCAGCTGCGAGCGGGCCGCGTCTTCTGTACGAAAGCGCTGGTAGTAGCGCAGTGGGTCGTTGATCCGCCAACGGACGAAGGCATCCACCCGCAGGCGGCGCTGGTCCGAGGCGAGAACCTGGATGCCCTCGATATCGAGGCCGAGGTTGCGTTTGTCGATGATCTCGACCTGCTGATAGATCGGGATCTTCATGTGCAGGCCGGCTTCGTCCTTGCCGGGCTCGTTTATGAGCCGGACCGGGCGGCCGACTTCAAGCACGATCGCCTGTTGCGACTGGCGCACGACGAAGAAGACGTTCGAGGCGACGATCAGTCCGATGATGGACACGATCAGGATAAGCCATCCGAAAGCGCGCATTACTGGTCTCCTCCTGTCGAGGCGGCCGGCCGGCGGGTTCGCTCGAGCGGCAGATAGGGAACGGCGCCGGATTCCTGGTCGAGGATCATCTTGTCCGTGCGGCCAAGAACGCGTTCCATGGTTTCAAGATACATGCGTTCGCGGGTAACCCGCGGCGCCTTGCGGTATTCTTCGTAAATCTGGTCGAAGCGGGAGGCTTCACCGCCGGCGTCGGCAATCACGCGGTCGCGGTAGGCTTCAGCTTCCTGCAACAGGCGCTGCGCGGTACCGCGGGCCTGGGGGACGACTTCGTTGGCGAACTGGGCAGCCTGGTTGGTACGCGTCTCGGCGTCCTGCTCGGCCACGTTCACGTCGTTGAAAGCCTCGATGACCTGCTGCGGCGGATCGGACTTGTCGATCTGGACAGAGAGGACTTCGACACCGGCGCGGTATTCATTCAGCAGCGCCTGCATCTGCACGGCGACAGCTTGCTGTACCGTGTCGCGTTCCGTCGTGATGATGTCCTGCAGGCGGGTCTGGCCGACAACTTCGCGCATCACCGACTCGGCGACCTGGTCGACGGCGTTTTCCGGGGCACGCACGTTGAGAATGAAATTCTCGGGATTGGCCGTGTCGATCTTCCAGAAGACCGAGAACTGGATGTCCACGATATTCTCGTCCTGCGTCAGCATCAGGCTCTCTTCCTGGGTCGAGCCGATGCGGGTTTCGATCCGGCGCTCCACGGGAAGCAGCGTGTGGCTCTCGAGCGGGGCCGGAAGGTGGAAGTGAAGGCCGGGGCCGAAATTCGTCTGCCATTTGCCGAAGCGGAACACAGCCGCCTGCTGGGTCGGGTCGACGATCACGATACCGGTGGACAACCAGGACATCAGCACCACGCCGATGACGACCATCAGGCCGAGCGGGCCGAGGCTGGGCAACTGGCCGCTGCCGCCCTTTCGGCGTCCGCCGCCGCCCCCACCACCGCCGCGGCGCTGGCGAAAACGGTCCTGCATGCGGCGCATCTGTTCTTCGAGGTCGG
>JBGTKN010000146.1:0-4868 GCA_041744615.1 Hyphomonas sp.
AGCTGGAACGGCCGCGTCGCGATTTCCTTGCCGGATTCCGCGACACCAATGATGACGCTGGTGCCCCAGCCGCGATGGCAGCATTCCAGTGCCTGGCGCATCACAGTCGTGTTCCCCGTACAGTCAAAAGAATAGTCCGCCCCGCCGCCGGTCAGCTCCACGATATGCGCGACGATGTCCTTCACGTCCTTCGGATTGACGAAATGCGTCATGCCGAACTTGTGGCCCCACTCTTCCTTGGACGGATTGATGTCGACGCCGACGATCATGTCAGCCCCCGCCATCCGCGCGCCCTGGATCACGTTGAGCCCGATGCCGCCGAGGCCGAACACGACGATGTTTTCACCCACCTGAACCTTCGCCGTGTTGACCACCGCACCCACGCCCGTCGTCACCCCGCACCCGATATAGCAGGCCTTGTCGAACGGCGCGTCCGCGCGGATCTTCGCCACCGCGATCTCCGGCAGCACGGTGAAGTTCGAGAAGGTCGAGCAGCCCATGTAGTGATACACGGTCTGGCCCTTGTAGGAAAATCGCGAGGTACCGTCCGGCATCAGGCCCTTGCCCTGCGTCGCGCGAATGGCCGTACACAGATTGGTCTTGCCCGAGAGGCAGCTCTTACACTGGCGGCATTCCGGCGTGTAGAGCGGGATCACATGGTCGCCCGGCTTCACGCTCGTCACCCTCGCTCCGATCTCGCGCACGACGCCCGCGCCCTCATGCCCCAGCACGCTCGGGAAGATGCCCTCGGAGTCGAGCCCATCCAGCGTATAGGCATCCGTATGGCAGATGCCCGTCGCCATGATCTCGACCAGCACTTCGCCAGCCCTCGGTCCCTCCAGGTCAAGCTCGACAATCTCCAGCGGTTTCTTGGCCTCGAAGGCAACGGCGGCGCGTGTTTTCATGGGGAGACTCCTCGTTTCGCGCCTTACCTAATCCGGTCCGCCACCAGAATCCACCTCAGGCGACCGCGGTCGCCTCAAGTTCGATCATGACATCCGGGTCAAACAGCCGAGCCACGCCGATCAGCGTGCAGGCGGTCTCGGTCCCGTCTGCCTTGATCTCCGCGGTCGCGTCCCCGGCAATAGCCAAGAAGGCGTCCACGTCGGTCACGAAGATGTTCAGCCGCACCACATTCGGCGGCCCCATCCCGGCCTCCTTCAGCGCGTCTTTCACATTCGCCCAAGCCGTCTTGAACTGCGCGCCGAGGTCTCCTGCGTGCAGCGTCGCGCCATCGGCAGCGGTCGAGGTCTGGCCGGAAAGATACAGCGTGCGCGCGGCCCCGGTGACTTCCACGCCATGATGCAGGTTGAAATGCTGCAGCCAGGGCGTCGGATTGATCGTGCGTGTTTTCATGTGCGGTTTCCTCCCATTGCGTCGACGCTACCAGCCGCCGCTCGGCCACGCAAACACCCCCTTGACGATAGTTCGGCTTCAAACTATATAGTTAGAAATCAAACTAAATGGAGATGAAGGCGATGACATCCCGGCGCGGCATACTTAAACTGATCGGGGGAGGGGTCGTGCTCGCCGCCGCCGGCGCGGGCACGTTCGTTGCCCTGAACCAACCGTCCCGCGCGGCCCGTGAGGCCTGGCGCGTGGCCGGGCAGGAGACCGAGTTTCGCCGCCGCTTCCTCTCCTGGGCACTTCTCGCGCCCAACCCGCACAACCGGCAGCCCTGGCTCGTCCAGTTGGACGGCGATGACGCTCTGACGCTGTATGTCGATCTGGAGCGCCGCCTTCCGGCCACCGATCCCCTCGACCGCCAGATCATCCTCGGCTGTGGCACCTTCCTCGAACTCCTCCGCCTCGCTGCCGCCGAGGAAGGTTATGACGCCGTAATCACGATGTTTCCGGAAGGTGCGCCGGAAATGACCGGTCGGCTCGACGCCCGCCCTGTCGCCCATGTGCAGTTCGCGCCCGACGCGGCGAAGCCCGATCCGCTCTTCGCCCACGTCCTCGCTCGCCATACCAACCGCGAAGTCTACGAGGCGCGCGATGTCGAGCCCGAAAAGCTGGCCGCACTGGTGGCGGCGGGGTCCGCGTTTGGGACCATGGCGCATGCCGTCGGAAATGATCAGACAGCGGAGCAATTACGGGGCCTCACCTGGCGCGGCCACGAGCGGGAATCGTTGACTGCTTACACGATGCAGGAAAGCATCGACCTAATGCGCATTGGGCCGGCCGAAGTCGCAAGGCACGGTGACGGCCTCACCCTCGAAGGCCCGGTTATCGGCCTCGGAAAACTCGTCGGCGCGGTCTCGCGCGAGGCCCTCGAAGACCCCACCTCCTCCGCCTTCAAGCAGGGCCTCGAGATGTTCCGCGCCCGCGCCGCCTCGGCTCGCGCCTTTACCTGGCTCACCGATGACGGCGCCAGCCGCGAAGGCCAGCTTGCCGCCGGCCGGGCCTATATGCGCCTCACACTGAAAGCCGCCGAGCAGGGCCTTGCCGTCCACCCCTGGAGCCAGGCGTTGCAGGAATATCCAGAGATTGCGGACCTCTACGCCGAAGTGCACGCGCTCATCGGCGGTGGGCAGACCCTTCAGATGCTGGTGCGAGTCGGCTATGCCAAGCCCGTGCCCCCCGCGCCCCGGCGCGGCCTTCATGCCCACATGATGAGTTGATCCGTATGCCCCCAAAACAGGCCAAGACGCCCTCGCCCGCGGAAGCCGCCGAACTCTACTTCAGCCTCTTCCTCGAGATCGGCATCATCGCGCAGCTGTCCGGCAACCGTTTCCAGCGCGCCCTGTCGCACGGCCTCACGATGGCGCAGTTCAGCCTGCTCACCCATTGCATCCGCCTCGGCGATGGCTGGACCCCCGCGCGCCTCGCCGCCGCCTTCCAGGTCACACGGGGCACGATGACCAATACCCTGCAGAAACTGGAAGCCAAGGGTTTCATCCGCGTCGATCCCGATCCGGACGATGCACGCTCGAAACGCGTCTTCCTCACGGCGCCCGGCCGCGCTGCGCAGGAAGAAGCGCTCAAGGCGCTGGTGCCGGAGATCGTTCAACTGCCGGCAGGTTTTCCGCCGACTCTCGCCGCCGAAATTCTCCCGGCGCTAGAACGCCTGCGGATCTGGCTCGACACGAACCGCTGAAGCTTCCATCATCGCCTGCTTCAGGGGAGAGATGTATGAAGTGGGTTCTGTGGGGTCTCGGCGCGCTCGTCTTCGCGTTCTGGGCGAGCTGGTCCTGGGCCGGGCGTGACCTGAGGCCCTTGGACGAGATTGAACGGGCCCGCGCGCCAGGCCAGTTCGCCGAGGTGCCTGGCGCGAGGATCCACTACCGTCTCACCGGGCCCGAGGGCGCGCCGTTGATCGTCATGGTGCACGGTTTCTCGACGCCGGGATTCATCTTCGACCAGAACGCCGAGGCCCTGCGCGCCGCCGGCTTCCGCGTGTTGCAGTTCGATCACCTGGGCCGCGGATGGTCCGATCGGCCCGCGAGCCGTTACGATACCGACTTCTACGACCGGGAACTTCTCTCGCTGCTCGACGCCCTCGAGATTACAGAGCCGGCCGGCTTTGTCGGCCTGTCGATGGGCGGGCCGATTGTCGCGGAGTTTGCGGTGCGCCATCCCGAAAGGGTCGCGCGCGTCTTACTGTTTGTGCCGGCGGGGCTTGATGTGTCGGGTACGGAGGGCTTCCAGGCGGCCCTCCTGCGCACCCCCGTGATCGGCGACTGGCTCTGGCGCATGGTCGCCATGCGGGCGATCGCGGACGATCCGCAATATGACGAGGCCGGCCTCGCGCCAGAAGATCGGCTGCAGGGCGATGTTCGTGAGCAGATGAAATACAAGGGCTATGGCCGCGCGCTGCTGTCAACATTCCGGCACTTCCCGATGCACGGCCGCGAAGATACCTACGCCGCGCTCGCCGCTACCGGCATCCCGGTCGCCGCCATCTTCGGGACCGATGATCCGACGGTCCTGATCTCCAGCGCACACGAGCTCGGCGCCCTGCTGCCGGCGGCCCGGTTACACATCCTGGAAGGCGCCGATCACGGACTCAACTACAAGCGCCAACTGGACGTGAACCCCATCCTGACCGGCTGGTTCGAACATGAAGCCGCCTGGTTCGAAGATCCGCCGGAGGCGGTTCTGCCACCGCTCCTCGACCTCAGTGATGAGGGCGCCCAGACTGGCATCGGGCCGCTGGGCGCTATGGCTGAACAACCGCGGACCCCAATTCGACGCAGACCCTCTGGGCCGCCGTGCCGAATGTCTCGAATAAATACGCGTCGGTGCCCGTAAGCCAGGCCTGACCTTTCATTGCGGCGAGTTCGCCGTACAGCGCCGCGCGCCGGTCTGGGTCCAGATGCGCCGCCGCCTCGTCCAGCAGCAGCAGAGGGGCAGGACCCTCTCCGTTCACGGACAATGCGCCGGCAGACGCCAGCACTAGCCCGATCAGCAGCGCCTTCTGCTGCCCGGTCGAGGCCTCGCCCGCCGGTGCGCCGGAAGGCCGGTGAATCACGCCAAGGTCAGACCGGTGCGGCCCGCTCAGCGTGCGCCCCGCCCCGATGTCGCGCCGCCGCCCGGTTCGGTAGGCTTCGACCAGCAGATCGAAGATCGCGCGGAAATCTTCGCCCTGCAGCGCGGCGGCTTCTGCCTCACCTTCCAGCGCCAGGTCTGCCTTCGGAAAATGACCCTCCGGCCGCGCATCAATCGCGGCTTGCAATTCCGCCAGCACCAGTGCGCGGTTCACCGCGATCTCGGCGCCTGCTTCGGCCAGGCGCGCCTCGATCGCATCGGCCCAGGCCGGATCCACATGACCGCGTTCCAGCAGCGCATTGCGCTCGGCCAATGCCTTCTCGTAGCGCGTCGAGGCGCCGCCGTGCGAGGGCTGATGCGCCATCACCAGCCGGTCG
>JBGTKN010000147.1:0-2547 GCA_041744615.1 Hyphomonas sp.
ACGGCTCGGCGACTGGTCGTTCTCGCTGTATCTCAGCCACCCGCTGGTACTGGCGCCGGTGCGGCTGACCTTCAATGCACTCGACGAGCGCGGCGTGTTGCCCGCCGTATTCCGCACGGGCCATCCCGGCGTGCTCGACAACGTCGTCCTTATCACCGTCTCGCTGGTGGCCAGCCTGGTCGTGGCCTGGTTGTCTTACCGGCTGATCGAGCGCCCGCTGATCGGCGGATTCGGACACCTGCGGCGGCAATTGTTTCGCCGCCGCAGCCGTCTGAACATCGCGGGCTGAGCCCGGCTATTCCGCCGCAACGCGTTCGGTCTGCGGCGGCGTCCATTTCAGCACAGGCTTGCGGGCCGCGCGTGTCTCGTCGAGGCGTTTTGCGGGCGCGAGATAAGGCGCACCTTTCAGCGTCTCGTCGCCCTGAGCGGCCCGGCGCGCGATCGATTCCAGTGCATCGCAAAACCGGTCGAGTTCGGCTTTCGATTCCGTTTCGGTCGGCTCGATCAGCATCGCGCCATGAACGACCAGCGGGAAATACATCGTCATCGGATGATAGCCCTCGTCGATTAACGCCTTGGCGATGTCGATGGTCTCGATCCCGTCTGCTGTGAACGCATCCGAGAACAGCGCCTCATGCATGCAGAAGCCGTCGAAAGCGGGCGTCATGACGTGCTTGAGGCGCGCCTGGATGTAGTTGGCGTTGAGCACAGCGTCCTCGGCCACCTGCTTCAGGCCGTCTGCGCCATGGCTGAGCATGTAGGTCAGGGCACGGACGAACATGCCCATCTGGCCGTGGAAGGCCACCATGCGGCCGAAAGAATCCTTGGCGGCGCCTTCGGTCTGCTCGACAAGCCGGAAGAAACCGTCCTCGTCCCGGACCACAAAGGGGACCGGCGCATAAGGCGCGAGGCGATCAGAGAACACGGTCGGCCCCGAGCCGGGTCCACCGCCGCCATGCGGGGTCGAGAAGGTCTTGTGCAGATTGATGTGCATCGCATCGATACCGAGATCGCCGGGCCGCACCCGTCCGACGATGGCGTTGAAGTTGGCGCCGTCGCAGTAGAAATAGCCGCCTGCCTTGTGAATCAGGTCGGCGATCTCCTTGATGTCGGTTTCGAACAGCCCGCACGTGTTCGGGTTGGTCAGCATGATCCCGGCAACGTCATCGGTCTTCTCGAGCTTGCGCTTGAGGTCCGCCATGTCGACGCGTCCACGCGCATTGGCCTTGATCTCGTCCACGAGGAAACCGCACTGCACAGCGGTGGCCGGATTTGTTCCGTGGGCGGACTCTGGCACCAGCACCCGCTTGCGCGTCTCGCTCTCGCCGCGCGCGATCAGCGCCTGGCGGATCGCCAGCATTCCGCACAGTTCGCCGTGCGCGCCTGCTTTCGGGCTCATCGCGACCGACGGCATGCCCGTCAGCGTCTTCAGCCAAGTCGCCAGTTCATCAATCAGTTCCAGTGCGCCCTGCACGGTCGCCTGCGGTTGCAGTGGGTGGATATCCGCAAAGCCCGGAAGGCGCGCCATCTTCTCGTTAAGGCGCGGATTGTGCTTCATCGTGCACGAGCCGAGCGGAAAAAGGCCAAGGTCAATCGCGTAGTTCTTCTGCGACAGGCGCATGTAGTGGCGCACGGCCTGCGGCTCGGAAAGACCGGCAAGACCGGTGTCCACTTTCCGCTTCACGCCGCCGAGACGGTTCTTCGTGCCCTTCGGCTTTGGCAGGTCCACGCCGGTCGTCTCGGGCGTGCCGATCTCGAAGAGAAGATCTTCATGCTGCAGAAGGCCGCGCGAGCCGGAGACGGTTTCGATGGCTGCAGCGGAAACGGAGGTGGGCGCCGTAGGACGGCCTTGTGAATTCATGGACATCAGATGACCTCCTTCAGGGCCGTGACATAAGCCGCGATATCTTCCGTGGTCGTGCATTCGGTGGCGGCCGCAATGATCACATCACCCATGTGTTCGCCTGGAAACAGTCGGCTGGCGCGGACACCGCCGACGACGCCCATCTCGTCGAGCATGGCGAGCACGGCCTCGGCATCGACCGGCGTGCGGAAGGCGAACTCGTTGAAAAAGCGCGGAGTCAGGATTTCGACCCCCTTCATCGCGCCGAGCGCATCGGCCAGTTCGCAGGCCGCTTCATGGTTGAGTTCTGCCAGTTGCTTCAGGCCTTTGCCCCCCAGCAGCGTCATGTGAGAGGTGAACGCAAGCGCACAGAGGCCCGAGTTCGTGCAGATGTTGGACGTCGCCTTGTCGCGGCGGATGTGCTGCTCGCGCGTCGAGAGCGTCAGCACGAAGCCGCGATTTCCGTCCGCGTCCAACGTCTCGCCGCACAGGCGTCCCGGCATCTGTCGTACGAGTTTCTCGCGGCACGCAAACAGGCCTACATAGGGTCCGCCGAAGTTCAGCCCGTTGCCGATCGACTGGCCTTCGCCCGCCGCAATGTCAGCGCCCATCTCGCCTGGCGGTGTCACAAGTCCGAGGCTCACCGCTTCGGTGAACACCGACACAAGAAGCGCGCCCTTGTCGTGCGCGCTTTTCGCCACGCC
>JBGTKN010000148.1:0-5902 GCA_041744615.1 Hyphomonas sp.
GCGCACGGCGATCGCCGCGTCCAGGCTTGGGCTCGGGCATCGACAGCTTAGCAAGTTCGATCACGCCCCTTTCGTCCTGATAATTGGTCGCCAGCTGGGCGATGACGGCTTCGAACTCCTCGAAGGTCACGACCCGGTCGAGATTGGGGTCGAAGCGGACGGGATTGGACAGAGTGTCGTCGCGGGTCGGCAGACTGGCAGCCCAGTCTTGCTGCTCCAGCGCGACCAGCTGGCCGTCACCATTGGCATCTGCCAGCAGGAAGGCGGCACGGGTGCCTTCAGCGAGTTCCTCGGGAGAAATCTTGCCATCGCCATTGGCATCAAAGCTGGCGAACAGACCACCGCCAGGCACGAGGCGTCCGAGATTGAGCTGGGCCGGACCGGATTCCGGTTTGACGAGGCCCTGGCCGGGCAGTCGCACGAGGTCGTCCCCGTCGTCCTCGGCCTGGGCGTTGACCGGGAGCGCGGCCATCACGAGGGCAGCAAGCAATACAGTTGGCAGGGCGCGGCGCATGGATCGGTGCCTCCTCAGGCTTGCCTATGGTTACCCTAGGCAGGTGTGCTGTTTATGCAACAGCCGGTTACAGCACGGGGGCGCTGTCCGGACGTGCTTGGCAGGCCGAGAATTAACCCTGCCTTAACGCTCGCAGGGTCAATCGTTAACCCGTATAAACTTGCCCGAGTCGCGCCCCGGCGGGCGTGGCAGTCCGCGCTTGGAAAGGCGACTGTCCGATGAACGCAGAACAAGTGCCCATCATCATGGCGGTTGGCACCGCAATGCTGGCCCTCGGCGCGCTGCTTTGGGCCTTGCGGGTTTCGGACGGTGCTCGCGGCGCCGCTAAACGCTACCGTGATCTGGCCGGCGAACGCGAAACCGAAAATGCGGCGCTTAAATCTGTGTTGGGTGCACATCCCGGTGTCATCCTGGTCTGGCAGGGCGAAGCGCTGGAAGTGGAAGGCGACGAAATCACGCCGCCAGACGTGTTCGGCTCATCCGTGGCGCTCGCGGGCCTGCTCAGTTTTACCGACGCCGCCATTTCCGAGAATCCGACGGTTCGCATCGTCGAAGGCATTGCCGATCTTGAAGCGCGCGACTCCGCTGGTCAGGACACAACTTTGCGCATTCGCCTGCGCGAACTGCGTGAGAGCGGCACATCTTTCTCATTGACGATCATCGGCCCATCGGGACGCTTCCTGGAAGCGGATGGACGCACCGCCGGTGCCCGGGCCGTCGTCTGGGTGACCGACGCCACGATCAAGGGACTGGAAGAAAGCTCCGCCCGCGGAAAGTTCGAAGAAGCCCGCCAGGTAATCGCGCGCGATCCGACCGCCTTCCTAGACATGCTGCGCAAGGCGCCGTTCCCGGCCTGGCGCGTTTCGGGAATGGGCCGGTTGCAATGGGCGAACCCCGCCTATCTCGCTGCCGTGGATGTCTCCAGCCTCGACCGCTTGCTGGAGGAACAGACGATGCTTGATCAGGCGGTTGCCGAGCAGGCTCGCAAGACGATCACCGACGGCCAGGAGCATGACGAGACGCGCCACATCGTGGTCAAGGGCGACCGCCGGTCGATGCGTGTGCTGACTTTCCCGCTATCGGGCGGAGCAGGGGCGATGGCCTTTGACGTCACAATGCAGGAGAACGCGCGTGAGGAACTGAACCGCCACGTCCGCGCGCATGACGAGACGCTGAACCATGTCGCAGATGCGGTCGCGATTTTCAGCGCCGAGCGCAAGCTGACTTTCTACAACAAGGCCTTCCGCGACATGTGGGACCTAGAAGAGGCTTTCCTGCTTGACCGGCCGAACCATGGCCAACTGCTCGACCGGTTGCGCGAACGTCGCAAGCTGCCGGGCCGTCCGAATTATGCCGAATGGCGCGCAGAGGAGATTTCCTACTATCTCGACCTCGACGGTGTTCAGGAAGACAAGTGGTCGCTGCCTGATGGACGCACGCTGTCTGTCACCCGCCAGCGCCACCCGATGGGCGGCCTGCTGCTGCTGTTCAAGGACATCACAGTCCAGCTCGACCTGCAGACGCGTTTCAACGCACTGATCAAGACGCAGCGCTCGACACTGGACAACCTGCATGAAGCGGTCACCGTGTTCGGCAGCGACGGTCGGCTGAAGCTTTCCAACCGCGCCTTCGAACGCGTCTGGGACTTGCCGGCGGAGTTGCTGAAAGACACACCGGACTATGACGACATCGTCAAAGGATGCGTGCCGCTTTTCCACGATGCGGATATCTGGAACGCCATCAAGGTCCACATTACTGATCCATCAGCCGCTGCGCGCCAGGCCACGACCGGTGAAATGCGCCGCTCCGATGGGTCGCTGCTGACTTACATCACCAATCCCTTGCCAGACGGCAACACCCTGATCGCCTTCGCTGACGTGACAGCCACCCGGCGCGTCGAGTCGGCGCTGCGCGACCGCGCCGAGGCTTTCGAGGCTGCTGACCGTCTCAAGACCGAGTTCGTCCGCAACGTCAGCTACCAGTTGCGCTCGCCGCTGACGACGATCTTCGGCTATGCAGAGCTTCTGGAAACGCAGCGCAACGGCGCGCTGACCGAACGCCAGACTGATCATGTTCGCGCCATCCTCTCGGCGTCCGATCACCTCAACAAACTGATCGAGAATATTCTCGATCTCGCCCTGATCGAGGCGGGCCGGATGGATCTGGACATCGACACCGTGAACCTCGAAGACTTGATTGCCGAAGGCATCGAAATGGTCGTCTCGAAAGCCGAGGATACGGAAGTGACCGTGCGTTCCGAGATCACCGGCAAGCTCGGCACTATTCGCGGCGATGCTCGCCGGATCAAGCAGGTGCTGTTCAACCTTGTGTCAAACTCCCTTCGGTTCACCGAATCCGGAGGGGAAGTCGTTGTCGCGGCTCAACGCGCCGGCGATATGGTGATGCTCAGCGTGCGCGATAACGGCATCGGCCTCGAAGCCGACAAACGCGCGACCAGTTTTGACAGTTTCGTGTCGGGCGACCAGCGCGGCGCCGGACTCGGCCTCGCACTCGTGAAACACTTCATCCACCTGCACGGCGGTACAGTCGGCATGAAGCCGGTGGATGGCGGCGGCCTGGAAGTGACCTGCTGGTTGCCGGCCCAGGTTGCCGTGACCGCGCACAGCGCTTCCCATCAACTGGAAGCTGCACCTCACTAACCCGCTAAAAGCGGTCCCGGGCGCGGAACACGTCTTCGTCGAGTTCGCCTTCCCATTTGGCGACCGCAGTTGCGACCGCGAGGTCGCCGGTCACGTTCGTGACCGTGCGCATCATGTCGAGGATCCGGTCGAACGGGAACAGGATCGCGATGATCAGTACCGTGTTCTCCGGGCTCACGCCGATCACGCTGAGCGTGGTGGCAGCCAGGAAAAGGCTGACCGATGGGATGCCCGCCGTGCCAATGGAGACCAGCGCCGCCATCAGGATGATGGTCAGGTACATGTCGAGCGTCATGGTGATGCCCAGCGCCTGCGCGGCGAACAGGGCGATCAGGCCCTGATAGAGCGCTGTGCCGTCCATGTTGATCGTCGCGCCGAGCGGCAGGACTGAGGAAGCCACCGGCTTGCGGATGCCGAGATTCTTCGTGGCTGCGGTGATCGTGACGGGCAGGGTGGCGTTCGAGGATGAGGTCGAGAAGGCAACCGCCTGCGGGTCGGCCACACCGCGGATGAACGGGATCAGCGGCAGCCGCAGCAGGCCCTTCACGATGAAGCCATAGGTGATCAGCATATGCAGAGTGCAGGCGGCATAGTGCGCCAGCGTCATCTTGCCGAGTACTTCCAGTACAACGAGCCCGCGTGTGCCGAGTACCCAAGCCATAAGGGCGAGTACGCCGATCGGGGCCACTTCCATGATGATGATGGTGAGTTTCATCATCACTTCCGCCGCGCTGTTCATGACGCGCGCGACCGGTTCGCCTGCCTCCTTGGCCATCAGCGTGGCGACGCCGATCATTATGGCGAAGAAGATGATGGCCAGCACGTCGCCTTTTGCCATCGCATCGATCGGATTGATCGGGATGATCGAGAGCAGAGTCCGGATGATCTGTTCGAGCACGCTGCCAGGAGCCGGATTTTCGGACAGGCGCGTGCGGGCATCTTCAAGGTCTGAGCTGGACACCGCGGTCAGATCGAAGCCTGCGCCTGGCTGGATGAGCGTGCCCATGGCGAGGCCGAAGCAGACGGCGATGACGGTGGTCACCATGTACATGGCGAGCGCGCGGCCGCCGAGACTACCGAGGCGTTTCGGGTCCCCCATCGCCAGCACACCGGACACCAGCGTCGTGAAGATGAGCGGCACTACCAGCATTCGGATAAGGTTGATGAAGGCGTCGCCGACCGGCTTGAACCAGGTCGTCACGATCTCGCCCGCGCGATCTGGGCCGACCCCGTAGCGCAAGCCGAGCCCGATGGCCGCTCCGATGAAGAGCCCCAGGATCACCCGCTTCCAGAGATCGATTTCAAACCACGCTTTCATCCACAGCCTCCTCGTTTGCCCCGCGGGGACGGTAGGGGGCGGGTTCGCAGAAGGCAACCACCGGGATGTGCCGCTTGCCAGTCACGCCCTCGTCGCCCTATCCCCTGCAGGATGTCTCATGAGCGTGATCCCCTGCCGATAGACGCGGTGTTGCCGGAGATATGCCGCGCTCTGGCGGACGCGAACCGGCTTGTGCTGGCGGCGCCGCCGGGGGCGGGCAAGACGACACGCGTGCCGCTCGCACTGGCAGGTCTGCTTGGCGATGCGCCCGTTATCCGGGGCCGCATCCTGATGCTTGAGCCACGCCGGATCGCGGCGCGCATGGCAGCAGAGCGCATGGCCTCGAGCCTTGGCGAGCGGCTTGGCCAAACGATTGGTCTTACCACGCGGGTGGACCGGAAGGTCTCGGCGGCCACTCGTATCGAAGTGGTCACCGACGGGCTCTTCACCCGCCGCATCCTGAATGACCCGGAACTGAAAGACGTCGGCGCTGTCCTGTTCGACGAGTTTCACGAGCGCCGGCTAAATTCCGACCTCGGCCTCGCGCTGGCGCTGGAGGCACAAGGCGCGCTTCGCGAGGACCTCCGCCTGCTGATCATGTCGGCGACTCTGGATACGGGCGCCGTCGCCAGGGTGATCGCGGCGCCTGTGATCGAAAGTGCCGGTCGCCAATACCCCGTGGAGACAGTCTATCTCGGGCGCTCGCAAGACCGTATCGAAGACCGTATGCCGAAGGCGATCCGCCAGGCGTTGAGGGAACAGGCGGGCTCCATACTTGCGTTCCTGCCGGGCGCGAGAGAAATCCAGCGCACCGCCGATGCGCTGGCCGGTCTCGGGCCCGGCGTCTTCATCGCGCCGCTGTTCGGGGCACTGTCGCCGACCGAACAGGATGCGGCCGTGTCGCCGGCGCCGACCGGTCAGCGCAAGATTGTGCTGGCGACCGATCTAGCGGAGAGCGCGCTCACCATTGACGGCGTCCGGATCGTGATCGACTCGGGCCTCGCGCGCGTGGCGGAGGATGATCCGGGCGGGCTGGGCAGCCGGCTGACGACCGTTCGCGCTTCGCGGGCATCGGTCGATCAGCGCCGGGGCAGGGCAGGGCGCACAGCACCAGGCATTTGCTTCCGACTGTGGGATGAAGCTGCGACACGCGGGCTTGCGGCGGCGCCCATTCCCGAAATCCTGTCGAGCGACCTTTCCGGCCTGGTGCTGGCGCTGGCCGAATGGGGTGAGCGCGATCCCTCGAAACTCGTCTGGCTCGACCCCCCGGCGGCCGGAAAGTACCGCGCGGCAGAAGCGCAGCTAATCGCCCTGGGCGCCTTGGATCAAACCGGCGCGCTGACACCGAAGGGCCGTGAAATGGCGCGACTGCCGATGGCGCCGCGGCTCGCTGCGTTGATTGCATCGGCG
>JBGTKN010000149.1:0-34521 GCA_041744615.1 Hyphomonas sp.
GCGCCGGAAGCGATGGCTGCCTCGGCGGCGTCGCGTTCCACGAATTCCGGAGCATCTGCAAGGAACTCGGCCACGCGGTCCTCGTCTTCCTCGATCAGGAAGCTGCACGTTGCGTACAGCAGCCGGCCGCCCGGCTTCACATAGGTTGAGGCCGCCTGCAGGATGTCCCGCTGGTCCTGCATGCGTTTTTGAAGCTGGGCGGGCTTCACGCGCCACTTCGAATCCGGCCGGCGGCGCCAGGTACCGGTGCCGGTGCATGGCGCATCGACGAAGACGAGGTCCATCTGTCCGACGAGTGGCTCCAGCGCATTGCCTTCGCTGGGGTGCACCAGTTGCACATTGTGGGCGCCGGAGCGCTTCAGGCGCGGGACAAGCGCAGAAAGCCGCTTGCCGTCAATGTCATAGGCGTGGATCTGGCCACGACTTTCCATCTGTGCGGCCAGCGCAAGCGTCTTGCCGCCACCGCCCGCGCAATAGTCCATCACCTGTTCGTCGGGCTTTGCATTGGCGGCGGCCGCTGCGATCTGGCTGCCCGCGTCCTGTACCTCGACCCAGCCCTTGGAGAAGGCCGGAATGCCTTCGATGCTGTCTTCGCGCTCGGTCGGGTCACGCGCCGGGATATGATAAGCGTTCTTTAGCAGGCGCGACGGCTCGGCCTTTACCGACTTGAGCGGCAGCGCCGCTTTCTCCGCGTCGGTCTTCAGCGTGTTGACGCGCAGGTCGACGTCCGCCCGCACGGCCATCATCTGTGCTTCGATCACCGCATCTGGCCCGAACACACGCTGCATGTGCGGCGCCATCCAGTCTGGATAGTCGCCTTGCACGTGCGGCGCGGCAGACGGGTCCGGTGCCAAGATCAGGCGGCTCCGCTCGTCATTGGTCAGCGGCGTGGGACCATGGTCGTCATAGCAGGCCTCCTCGATGTCCCTTGCGTTCCATTCCCACGCGATGCGCAGCGCGCCGAGGATCAGCGCGCGCGGATCATTGTGACCCATATGATGGGCGATGGAGTTGCGCTTGCGCAGCGCGTCCAGCACCAGGCCGGAGACCCATGCCCGGTCCTTAGAGCCGGCATAGCGCGCGCGCTTGCCCCAGTCTCGAAGCGCGATCTTGAGCGGCTGATGCCGCTCCAGCACGTCGCGCAGGATCTCGATGGCCGCGCTGATCTTGCCGCCTGTGCGCATGTGGGGACCTCTCAACTGCCTGTCTCGCACGCCATACCCGCGCCGGTCCGGCAATGAAACTGTTGGACACTGCAATATTACAAATCTTACAGTAACGGGGCCTTTGAGAGCTCTCC
This sequence comes from Hyphomonas sp., assembly GCA_041744615.1. GTDB lineage: Bacteria > Pseudomonadota > Alphaproteobacteria > Caulobacterales > Hyphomonadaceae > Hyphomonas. The sequence goes on from JBGTKN010000149.1 coordinate 1,301, forward strand.
ACCATGACCGCTTATGTCATTGCCAAACTGACCATCACTGACCCCAAGATCTATGCCAGCTACGGCAATGGGTTCATGGCTGCATTCGCGCCGTTCGGAGGCAAACTGCTGGCGGTCGACGAGGCTCCCGAAGTGATCGAAGGCGAATGGCGCTGCACGCGCACCGTGCTTCTGGAATTTCCCTCCAAGGCCGTGATGCGGGCCTGGTACACGTCGCCAGCCTACCAGGAACTTCTCCGGCACCGTTTCGCTGCCTCCACGGCGGATATCGTGCTGCTCGAAGGCTTCGCACCAGCGGCTGCGTAAGGATCGCCTCATGGACATTTTGCTTCCCGAAGGCATGCGCCCGGCCACAGCACGCGACTGGAGGCAGATCGGCAGCATAACTGGCGAGGCCTTTGCACAGGACCCCGTGAATCTCTGGATTTTCGGGAATACGCAAACCATGCCGCCTGTGTTCGGCGAACTGGCCCGTAGCGTCTACCTGCCTCGCGGCCTCTGCCATATCCACGGCGATACCGGCGCCACCATGTGGGCGCACTCGGAGCAGAGCCGCGAACTAAGCAACCTGCAGACGATGCGTCTGGTCTGGTCGTTGATGATGAAGGGCGAAAAAGGCGCAGCCAAGCGCGGTATGGGCGCCGGCGAAGCCATGGACCGAGAGCATCCGAAAACACCGCACATGTATCTCTTCACCATCGGCACGCGAAAAGCGGCGAGGGGGCAGGGCCTCGGGAAGAAACTGATCCGGCCGGTGCTGAACGCGGCCGACCGCGCCTCCCTGCCCTGTTATCTGGAAAACTCGAACCCGGCGAATACCGGCTTCTATGTCAGCAACGGCTTCGAGCGCATGAAGCTGTTCGAACCTGGGCCCGGCGGGCCGGTGCTGGAGGCAATGTGGCGGGAGCCGCGTCAGCCTCGGGGCAGCGAATAGTTCGGCGACTCGCGCGTCATCATCACATCGTGGACGTGGCTCTCCTGGAGCCCTGCCCCGGTGATCTGCACGAACTGCGCCTTGGCGTGCAGCTCTGCGATCGTCTTGGCGCCGACATAGCCCATCGCAGCGCGCAGGCCGCCGACCATCTGGTGGATGATCGGGCTGAGAGCACCCTTGTACGGCACCTGCCCCTCAATGCCTTCCGGCACAAGCTTGTCCGCCGCGGCGTCCTTCTGGAAATAACGATCCGCCGAGCCGCGTGCCATGGCGCCGAGCGAGCCCATGCCGCGATATGCCTTGTATGAGCGGCCCTGGTAGAGGAACACTTCGCCCGGGCTTTCCTCGGTGCCTGCGAACATCGACCCCATCATGGCGGTGGACGCCCCGGCGGCGAGCGCCTTGGCGAAGTCGCCCGAGAACTTGATGCCGCCATCAGCGATTATTGGAATGCCGGAGGCTGCTGCGGCGTTCGCGCAATCTTCAATCGCCGTGAGCTGCGGCACGCCCACACCCGCCACGATGCGCGTTGTGCAGATTGAGCCCGGTCCGATGCCGACCTTCACCGCGTCCGCGCCCGCACCGATCAGCGCTTTCGTGGCTTCCGCCGTTGCGACGTTACCCGCGATGATCTGCACGGCGTTCGAGATTTTCTTGGCGCGCAAGACAGCGTCCGAAACCGCTTTCGAATGGCCGTGCGCCGTGTCAATGACGACAACGTCCGCGCCGGCTGCGATCAGCGCCTCGGTGCGCTCGAAGCCTGCATCGCCCACCGTGGAGGCCGCGGCAACGCGAAGCCGGCCGGCGGGATCCTTCGCAGCGAATGGGTTCAGTGATGCCTTGTCCATGTCCTTGACGGTGAGCAGGCCGATGCACCGGTCGCTCTCGTCAACGATCACGAGGCGCTCGATCCGGTGCTTGTGGAGCAGGCGGCGGGCTTCCTCGATGGGGCTATCCATTTTCACGGTGACAACGTCGCGCGTCATCAGGCTCGCAACTTTTTCGTTGGCGTCTTCGGCAAACCGCGTGTCACGGTTGGTGACAATGCCGACGACTTTGCCGTTCTTCTCGACGACAGGAATGCCGGAAAAACGCGTACGCTGTTTCAGCTCGCGCAGCTCGCCGAGCGTCGCGGTCGGGGCGATGGTGACGGGGTTCATCACCACGCCGCTCTCGTATTTCTTGACCATCGCGACTTCGCCGGCCTGCTGTTCAATTGACAGGTTGCGGTGAATGACGCCGATGCCGCCAGCCTGAGCCATCGCGATGGCGAGACGGGCTTCGGTGACCGTATCCATGGCCGCCGAGAGCAGGGGGATGTTTAGCGGAATTGCCTTGGTCAGAAACGTCGAAACATCGACTTCGGCTGGCATGACCTCGCTCGCGCCGGGCTGCAGGAGCACGTCGTCGAAGGTGATCGCTTGACGGATTATCATGTGGGGAGCTCCCTTTTTGGCCTAGTAAGGGAGTCGGGGGAGCTTGTGAAGCCCCTTCCCCAGCCCCTTCCCCGCAGCTTTCTGCGCAGCCGCTTTGACATGCTGCCCGGCGCAACCGATAGAAGCGATATTAGTTGCATCTGTAACCATCGTGTCCTGGGGAGGAACTTGGATGAACTTGGCAGATTATGGACTGAGTACTGAACGCGGCTTTCTGGCGGCTTTCGACCCCGGCGTAATCACCCTGCCCGCCGAACTTCAGCCTGCCCGCGAGATGGCCCTGCGCCTCCCGCAGTTGATCCCGACCGGCCACCTTCGCAGCTTCCTCGAGACGCTCCCGAAGCTGGACCTGACGGCCTTCTGCGCCAGTGCCAGCGACGCCGAACTGCGCGTCGCGATGCTGCATTACAGCTTCATGGTGCAAGCCTATGTCTGGGGCGAACCCGACGCGCCGAAAGCGCTGCCCGCATGCCTCGCTCTGCCCATCTGGCAGATCGGGCAGGCCATCGGCCAGCCGCCCCTCCTGCCCTATTCCAGCTACACTCTCGAGAACTGGGCGCGGTTCGACGGGAAGGGGCCCATCGACCTGTCGAACATTCTCACGCTGCAGCATTTCGAAGGCGGCATGGACGAAGCCTGGTTCATCCTCGTGCACGTCGCTATAGAGGCACGCGCCGGCGAGATGCTGCATGAGGCGACAAAGCTGGTCGATGCCGCGAAAGTTGAGAACGCGGCAGAAATCGAACGCGCGCTCGGCCTGATGAGCGCGGTGTGGGACGACGTCAACGCGATCTTCGACCGGATGCCGGAGCGTTGTGATCCGTATGTGTATTTTCACCGGGTGCGACCGTGGATACATGGCTGGAAAGACAATCCGGCACTGGGCGAGGGCCTCGTGTATGAGGGCGTCGCCGAGACCGGCGGTAAACCGCAGGCTTTCCGGGGACAGACAGGTTCACAATCCTCGATCGTTCCGGCCATGGATGCGCTTCTGGGCATTGGTCATGCGGGCGATCCGCTGCGCTCATTCCTCGACGAGTTGCACGCTTACCGGCCGCCGCGACATCGCCGCTACATTGATGACCTGCGCGCGCAGAGCGTCCTGCGCAGCGTCGTGCAGATGCTCGGCAATCCGGCGATCCGTGAACTGTACAACGACAACATCCGCAAGCTCGCGCGCTTCCGCACGCGCCACCTCGAATACGCGGCGACCTACATCAACCGCCAGGCTTCAACCGCTGCTGGCAACGATCCCGATGTCGGCACGGGCGGCACACCGTTCATGCGCTACCTGAAGAAACACCGCGATGAAGCCGAGGCACATCTGCTCTGAAAATCACTCAATAAACTGTCCACACGGCGTCTCGACTAATCCACGCAAAGCGTGTGGGCGATCTTGCCGTTTTCGACCACCGTATTGCATCCGAAACGCGCGTCGGTGACCTGGCAGCTGCCCGTTGCAGCGGCGCCGGGCGGAAGCTCGACCTCGCCTTCATAGCGGCACTGGCCGACGCAGTCTGCGTCACCCGAACAGGCTTTCCCGGCGTCTGAGAATGGCTGAACGCAGTTTTCCCATTGCAGCTTTCCGCTGAGAACAATTGCGCCGCCGGCCGCTTGGCAGGTGGCGCGTTCGGCGGGGCTGGCCTTGGCGGTCGCGAAGACAATACGCTCATAGACAGCAGGCGCTGCCTCCGGGTAGGCCGTCTCCCCCTTCCCTGCAGGGTGAAAGAGCGAACATGCGGGTAGGGCTATCAGAGCCAGGCAGAGAAGGGCGGTTTTCATCCCGGGAACCTCGCAAAAGCCGGAACACCTTCCGGCAACAGATGGAATGCGTGAGCATCTGCCGTTTGCAGGATGACCTGTGGGCCGCCGAAGAGCCTCGGGTCGTCGAGCGAGCCGACTTTCACAATCACTGCAATCGGAAGAGCGGGCGATTTCGTCAGGATCGGCGTACCACACTCGGCGCAGAACTGGCGGGTGGCGGCGCCTTTCAAATCAGGCTTTGTGTAGGATTTCGGCTCACCCTTCGTGAAGTGAAATCCGGCCACCGGCATCGCCATGAAATCGTTGCCTTCGCCGCCGGTGAAATACTGGCACTCGCGGCAATGGCAGCGTGCTTTCATGATGGGCTCGCCCTCGGCTTCATAGCGAACGGCGCCGCAGTAGCAGCCTCCGGTAATCGTCATTGATTTTCTCCCGTTGCAGACGAGGGGCCTTTAAAACCCTTGGCGACCACGTAGATTTCCGGACTGCCGGACCGGCTCGCCGGAGGCTTGATATGCTTCACCGATTTGAAATGCGTCTTGAGCGTCAGCAGCAGTTCCTGCGTCGTGCCACCCTGGAAGACTTTAGAGCAAAACGTTCCGCCCGGCGCGAGGTGGGTAATCGCAAAGTCTACCGCTAGTTCGACCAGCGTGACCGTGCGCAAGTGGTCGGTTTGCTTGTGACCCGTGGTGTTTGCCGCCATGTCGGACAGGATAATATCCGGCGGGCCGCTGAGTGCGGCGAGAACCTTCTCGACATCCTCCGGATCGCTGACGTCGCCTTCGAAGATGGTCGCGCCGTCAATCGTCTGAACGGGCAGCAGATCGATACCGACCACTTCGGCGGCGCCTTTCAGCAGAGCAACCTGAATCCAGCCGCCGGGCGCGCAGCCAAGGTCAATGACGCGCTGGCCGCGTTTCAGGATATGGGCTTCCTCGTCGATCTCGAGCAGCTTGTAGGCCGCGCGCGAGCGATAGCCGGCATCAATGGCCTTGCGGACATAGGGGTCCTGCAGCTGCCGCTCGATCCACTTCTTCGAGCTCTCGGACTTTGCGTTACGGGCGATGACCTTGCGCTCGGTGACGCTACGGCCCGACCCGGTCTTTTCGGTCGTCGGCTTTTTCCAGCGCCGCTTCTCTTCATCCGACATTGCCGTCTCCAAAAGGGGCTGGCTTTGGGTTTGACCGCTTTGGTCGGCGCCGCCGTTGAGGCCTTTCGCCATGCATCATCGACAATAGGATGCCTTCACGCAGTCCGCGATCCGCGACGCGCAGTTTGTGCGCGTCGAACACTTCCCAGACCGCTTCCATGATCGCGCAGCCCGCCAGCATCAGGGGTGCGCGCTCCTCGCCAATGGTCGGCAGGCGGGCCCGCCCCGTGACGCCGAGCGTGCGGAGCTTGTCCATAGTGGCACGGCCGTCTTCGCGCGAGAGCCAGCTGCCATCGACCTTGTCTCGCCGATACCGATCCAGCTTGAGATGCACCCCGGCGAGACAGGTCACCGTGCCGGATGTGCCGATCAGGTAACCCTCGTCTTCGGAGAGCCGTTTCGCCACCCGGGTAATGGCCGGCCAGCTGTGCACGGCCGCGCGGGCGCGTTCGAGCATCAGGGGCCAGGCGGCGACCTCATCACTGAGATCGAAGGATTCCGACAGCGTCACCACACCGATCTTGAGGCTGGTCCAGTCCAGGATTGGCGCGTCGCGCAGAATGCCGGCGAGGCCGCCCGACCGGGTGGCGCTGGCATCCACCAGCGACAGTTCGGTCGAGCCGCCGCCGACATCGACGACCAGCACGGAACGCACTTCCGGAAGGATCAGATCATAGCAGCCGATCGTCGCGAGGCGGGCCTCTTCCTTAGCACCGATCACCTTGAACGTCAGCCCGGTCTCGTCCTGCACCCGGCGAATGAAATCGGCACCATTGGCGGCCTTCCGGCACGCCTCCGTCGCGATACAGCGGACCCGGCCCACGCCGTGCTGCTTCAGCTTGTTCCGGATGGCGTGCAGCGCGCTCATCGCACGTTCGACGGCGGCATCGGACAAACGCCCGGAATCGTGCAGACCTTCGCCAAGACGGGCGATCTGGGAATACGAATCAACCACGCGGAAGGACTGGCCGCGGGGCTCCGCAACCAGAAGGCGGCAGTTGTTCGTGCCAAGGTCCACCGCTGCATAGAGCGGCTTCCCCCTTTGGGAACTGGGCGGACCGCGCCTGCGACCGCCAGTTCCGTCTTTTTTGTCAGCCATGGTGTGGCCCGAAACCCAAACTTGAGGCATGCTCTACCATAGGAGCTGAAAATGACCAGTAGACGGGGCCCTGGCGCATGGTTGCGCAGTATTTTCAAGGGATCCAAGCGGTCCGGCCGTGAACCGCTGGTGCTCACGGAGAAGATCGATGAGCGCTACCATTACGGCTCGGTTTCCAAACACATTGCCAAGTTTCAGATCGGCCAGGTTGTCCGGCACCGGGTTTTTGCCTTCCGGGGTGTCATTTTCGACGTCGATCCGCAATTTGCGAACACCGATGAATGGTATGAGTCCATTCCGGAGGAAGTGCGCCCCAACAAGGACCAGCCGTTTTATCATCTCTTCGCCGAGAACGAGCGGACACACTACATAGCCTACGTGTCTGAGCAGAACCTGCTGGCCGACGATTCCGACATGCCGCTGAGCCACCCGGACATTCCTGAATGGTTCGATGTGACCGGCCGGGGCACTTACGAGCTCAAAAAGCACTCTACGAACTGAGGCGCGGGGCAGGGCCCCTGCCCTAATTCAGTTCATCCGGTGCGGGGTCATCTCCGGACAGGATCGCTGCGACCTCGTCCCAATGTGCCAGCGCGTCCACATCGCCGAGCGCAGCGACTTCTGCAGCGCGCAGCGTGGCGATCACCACGGCGTCTTCACCATACTGGCGCAGCAGAGCGGCAGCCGTCTGAGCTGCGGGGGTCAAGTGCCTCGCCTCGACCGGGCAATGATTGAGGTTGTCGAATGATCCGGCACGAGCGGCACGACGATCACCTCCCCGCCCCGCGCTTCGACGAAATCCGCGCCCACAATCGTGCCGCGCGTGTAGTCACCGCCTTTGACCAGTACGTCGGGCTTCAGGGCTGTGATCAGGTTCAGGGGGGTGTCATCCTCGAAGATCACCACACCATCGACGGCCGCGAGGCCGCACAAGACCTGCGCGCGGGCATGCTCGGCATTCACCGGGCGCTCGGGGCCTTTGATCCGCCTGACGGAAGCGTCCGAATTCAGGCCGACAATCAACCGGTCGCACCGGCTTCGGGATTCTTCGAGGACGCGAATGTGACCGGGATGGAGGATATCGAATACGCCGTTGGTAAACCCGATCCTCAGCCCCCCGTCCCGCCAGCGATCGATTTGTCCGACCATCGACTCGACCGAAAGAGCCCCAGCTTTCTGTGCCCAATGGGCCGCGTGTAGCGAATCGAGCAGTTCCATCGCCGACACGGTCGCTGTGCCCGACTTGCCGACAGCAATGCCGGACGCGATGATCGCGACATCGACGGCCTCGTCGAGACTTGCGCCCGCGACGAAGGCTGCGGCCAGAGCAGCGAGACTGGTGTCGCCCGCGCCAGACACGTCAAAGACTTCGCGTGCCTTGCCCGTGACGTGGCCGCTCTCTCCGCCCGCCGAGATGTAGGACATGCCCTGGGCGGCGCGCGTCACGACGATGGCTTTGGCCGGAAGCAATCTCTGCGCGTTGTCGAGGGCCAGCGCGACTTCTTCACGGGTCGCCGTGGGCAGACCCATCGCGGCGGCGAGTTCGCCGGCGTTCGGCTTCAGTATGTCGACTTCGCCGTAACGGGAGAAATCCCGGCCTTTGGGGTCGGCAATCACCGGCACCGCATGGCGCGCGGCTGCCTGCAGGAGGGCTGACAGGATGGCATCTGTAAGAAGGCCCTTGGCATAATCGGAGACCAGCACCGCCGAGACCGTCGGCACAAGTTCCTCGATCGCGGCGATGATCGCGTGCTCCCCCGCCGCGCCGGGCGGGCCGATATCTTCGGCATCGAGCCGACGCACTTGCTGCCCCCCCGCCACAAGCCTGGTTTTCAGGGTGGTAGGACGCTCTTTCAAAGGCACCAGCCGGGCAGAGATACCGGGTGAGTGCTCGAGCAGTTCGTTCAGCTCGATGCCCGCTTCATCGGTGCCGACCGCGCCAATGATGATGGCTTCAAGGCCCAGGGACGCGAGGTTGCGCGCCACATTTGCCGCACCGCCCGGCATGCTGGCTGCGCGTGTCTGGCGCAGGACGGGTACCGGGGCCTCCGGTGAAATGCGGTTCACCTCGCCATACACAAACCGGTCCAGCATCACGTCGCCGACGCAAAGCACGCGCTGTCCGCGCGCTTTGTCCATGATCTGGCGAAGGCGGGCGGGCTGCATCCGGCACTTTCTTTGCGTTGGTGCGCGGTATAGCGGCGTCATCAGCCTGTTGAAAGTCCGGGCGTGCAGGCCGGATTGATCCAAAGGCTGCCGCCGGCCGTATCCCTTGAACCCAGACGCCAGGATTTGACCTAGTTTCATGTCAGTTTCGCCGCCCGCCATTGTCTGGTTCCGAGAAGATCTGCGGCTTTCCGACAACCCGGCCCTTGCTGCGGCAGCCACCACGGGATCGCCGCTGATCTGCCTTTACATCAGGGAAACCGGCCTGGCGAACGCCCGCCCGCTGGGCGGCGCCGCCCGATGGTGGCTCAATCAAAGCCTCCAGTCGCTCGCTGCATCCCTCGAAGCGATCGGCGGACATCTGATTCTCAGATCAGGCGACGCCGGAGAAGTTCTGTCCGGACTGATCCGGAAAACAGGCGCGTCAGCCGTGTTCTGGAATCGGCGGTATGGCGATGCCGAGAAGATTGCCGATGCGCGGGTGAAAACGGACCTCAAGTCGGAAGGGGTCGACGTCCAGAGTTTCAACGGACGCTTACTGTTGGAGCCGTGGACTCTCAAAACGGGATCGGGCGGCTATTACCGCGTGTTCACGCCATTCTGGCGTGCTTTGCAGACCTCCTACGTGTCGCCGCCGCCGCTTCCGGCTCCGGAGAAAGTGACGCCTGTCACCCTCGACAGCGACATTTTTGAAGACTGGGCGCTGCATCCGCGCGCGCCGGATTGGTCGCATGGACTAGCCAGCACCTGGAATCCGGGCGAGCACGGCGCACAGGCGAGGCTGACAGACTTCCTTGATGGCCCGATCAACGCCTATGCCGAAAACCGCAACCGGCCAGACCTTGACGAGTCCACCTCGCGCCTTTCGCCGCACCTGCGGTTTGGCGAGATCGGCCCGGCCCAGATCTGGAGAGCCGTCAAAGCCGGACTCGCGGCCGGCTTGATTGATGAGCGCGCTGGACATGTTTTCCTGTCCGAGATCGCCTGGCGCGAGTTCTCCCATGTGCTTCTGCATTTCAATCCGGAACTGGCGCACAAGAATTACAATCCGAACTTCGACCGGATGCCGTGGCGCTCGGATGCACCGGCGCTCGACGCTTGGCAGCGGGGGCAGACAGGCTATCCGGTGGTCGACGCCGGCATGCGCCAGCTTTGGCATACGGGTTGGATGCACAACCGTGTACGGATGATCGTTGCCTCATTCCTGACGAAGCATCTTCTTCTGCCATGGCAGGCCGGCGAAGAGTGGTTCTGGGATACGCTGGTAGATGCCGACCCGGCAATCAATGCGGCGAGCTGGCAGTGGACGGCAGGGAGCGGCGCAGATGCGGCGCCTTATTTCCGCGTGTTCAACCCGATTACGCAAGGCAGTAGATTCGACGAGACCGGGGCCTATGTCCGGCGCTGGTGCCCTGAACTTTCGCGCGTTCCGGACAAATTCCTGCATGCACCGTTTGAGGCGCCGGAAGGTCTGCTCAGCGAGGCGGGTGTGGTATTGGGCGAGACTTATCCGAAACCGATCGTGGATCACGGCGCCGGCCGTCAGCGCGCGTTGGATGCCTACAGACAGACGAAAGAGGAGCAGGGGGCTGAATGAAGAAGATTGCCGTCATTGGATCTGGCATTTCCGGACTGGGTGCCGCCTGGGCGCTTCGGGAAACTGCCGATGTGACCTTGTTTGAAAAGGATGAACGCCTCGGCGGACATGCCTGCACGCACGCGTTCGACTATGACGGCAAGACCCTCAGCGTTGATCTGGGCTTCATAGTGTATAACGGCCTGAACTATCCTAATCTTATCGGTTTCTTCGACGCACTGGGCGTAGGAACCGAAGCGTCGGACATGAGCTTCTCCGTGACCGATCCGCAGGGGTGGACATGGGCCTCGACACCGGCGGGCATCTTCGCGCAGAAGCGTAATCTGCTGAACCTTCGTTTCCACCGGTTCTGGCAGACGATCCTGAAGTTCAACGACATCGCGCGAACTGATCTCGCGTCCGGCGCCATAAACGACACGACGCTGGGCGCCTGGCTCGAGCGTCACGGATTCGATGAAGACTTTCGCAAGAATTATATCCTGCCAATGGGCGCAGCGATCTGGTCAACGCCCGAACACCAGATTCTGGATTATCCCGCCCTCAGCTTTTTCCAGTTCTTCGACAATCACCGTCTCATGCACAAGGAACGGCCGAAATGGCGGACAGTTTCGGGCGGCAGCCGGAACTATGTCAACCGGGTCGCTGAGATCCTGGGTACGCGGGTACGGGCTCGATGCGGCGCCGTCAAAGTACACCCGTTCGGAGAGAAGGTCGCCGTCGTGCTGGAAACCGGCACGACGGAACTGTTCGACGATGTGATCATAGCGTGCCATTCGGATGAAGCCTTGCGACTTGTTGAACGCGACTACGACGAAGCGGCCTTCTTCCTTCGCTCGGTCAAGTATCGTCCGAACACGATCTATCTTCACCGCGACTTTGCGCTGATGCCTGGCCGGAAGGCGGCATGGGCAAGCTGGAATGTGCTCAAGCAGAAGAACGGGGACATCTGTCTGTCTTATTGGATGAACAAGCTGCAGAACATAGATCTCGATCAACCGGTGTTCATCACACTGAATCCGGAGACACCCCCCTCCCCCGAACTGACCTTCCATACTTATTCGTTTGACCATCCCCAGTTTGACGCCGCCGCCGAAGCGGCCGTACGCTCGATAAAGCGCCTGCAGGGTCAGGATGGCATCTGGTTTGCGGGCGCCTGGATGGGCCGCGGCTTTCATGAAGACGGGCTGAAATCCGGACTCTCTCCGGCTCTCTCTCTCGGCGGAAACGTTCCCTGGGACGCGAAAGGCGTGGACATCGTGGCCCCGCGGCGCAACACTTCGGAACCAGAAGCGAAGGCCGAGGTTTCAGCGTGAACTCACCGCCCCTGAGACTATGGTCAGGGCAAACGCTGCATAAGAGGTTTGTCCCGTTCGAGCGGGCATTCCGCTATCAGCTCGCCCTGATCGACATTGACATCGACCGGTTGGCTGATGCCGGTCGGATGTCGCGCCTGTTTACTGTAAATAAACCGGGCCTGTTCTCGTTCTACGAAAAGGATCACGGCGGCAAAGACCGCATCGTAAGCCTCAGGGCCTGGGCGGACGGCCTGTTCGAATCGGCCGGTGTCACCCTGAAGGGCGGCAGGGTGCGCCTTGTGACGTTCCCGCGGCACTTCTTCTACAAGTTTGCGCCGCTGTCGCTTTGGTACGGCTACGGACGGGACGGACAATTGCGCGGGATCATCTACGAAGTCCGCAATACTTTCGGAGAGCGTCATTGCTATGTGGCAGCCGTTGACGGCGCACGCTCTGTTCACTCCGCCGACAAGAACTTCCATGTTTCGCCCTTCTTCGATGTGAGCGGCCAGTACCGGTTTACCTTGCGCAAACCTGGCGCGACTCTCGATGTCGTGGTCGAGAACATGAAAGATGGCTTGCGCACACATCTGGCGAACATCAAAGCGCGTAAGCTGGAGGCAACAACGGTGAACCTTATGCAACTTGCCCTCAGAAACCCCCTCTCCACGCTCGGCGTGACGTTCTCGATCCACTGGCAGGCTCTGCTCCTTTGGACTCGCGGCGCCTCGTATCATTCGCGGCCGGCATTGCCGGAAAGCGTTGCAACGGTGGCATCGGCGCCACCTGTTTCAGCTGCCTCGAAGCCGGATGCCGCCGCATGACAAACGCCATCATAGCAACTCCGCAATCCGTGCGCCAACTGAAGGGCGTTCCAGCCAGCCTGAAGCTGGCTGCCATGGTCCTGTTCCGTACACGGAATGGAACACTGACATTCGTTCTGCCGAACGGCGCGCATCTCAAATTCAAGAATGAAGGACCGGGTCCAGACGCAACGATCAATGTTCACAACTACCGGTTTGTTAACCGTGCGCTATCGGGCGGCGATGTCGCCTTTGCCGAATCCTACATGGACGGCGACTGGTCGACTCCAGACCTCACGGCTGTGCTGCGTTTCTTTTCAGCCAACTTCGACTCGGCGTCGCGGCTTTCACGGGGCAACATATTTGTCCGCTCCATGAACATGGTCCGGCACGCCCTGAGCCGCCGCAATTCCAAGGCCGGCGCCAAGAAGAACATCATGGCGCACTATGATCTCGGCAACGCCTTCTACGAGAAGTGGCTTGATCCGAGCATGACCTACTCTTCGGCTTATTTCGAGAACCCGAACCAGTCGCTCGAGCAGGGTCAGATGCGCAAGTATCACGAGATCTGTGAGCGCATTCACGCCGGACCAGGATCCCACATTCTCGAAATTGGATGCGGCTGGGGCGGTTTTGCGGAATATGCGGCCAAGCATCGCGGCAGCCGGGTCACCTGCCTTACCATCTCGCCCGCCCAGAAAGCGTATGCCGAAGAACGGATGCGTCAGCATGGGCTTAGTGACCGCGTTGAAATCCGGTTGGAAGACTACCGCGATCATGTCGGAACTTATGATGGCGTGGCCTCAATCGAGATGTTCGAAGCCGTCGGCGAGCCCTACTGGCCAAGTTACTTCGCGAAAGTTTTTTCGTCTCTCAAGGAAGGCGCGCGCGCCGCTCTCCAGATCATCACGATCGATGATGACCTGTTTCCTCGCTATCGCCAGCGTGTCGATTTCATCCAGCAGCACATCTTTCCGGGCGGAATGCTGATCAGCGAGAAGGTTCTGAAGGAGCAACTCACGACAGCGGGTCTGCGCCATGACGGCGTCGCCTATTTCGGTCAGGACTATGCACGGACCTGCAACGAATGGTCCCGCGCTTTCAACGCGCGCTGGAGTGAAATCCAGCCGATGGGATTTGACGAGCAATTCCGCCGGCTCTGGAACTTCTATCTCAGCTATTGCGAAGCAGGCTTCAGCGACGGCCGCATAAATGTCGGCCAGTTTCAGGTCACACGGACCTGAAACTCAGACGAGGCGTGATTGCTTCACCGCAGCGCCGATGAAGCTGGCAAACAGCGGATGCGGATCAAACGGGCGCGATTTCAGTTCCGGATGGAATTGCACGCCGATGAACCACGGATGATCCGGAATTTCGACGATTTCTGGCAAGGTTCCATCGGGCGACAGACCCGAGAAGACCACGCCGTGTTTCTCGAGCTCCGGGATGTACGAGGCGTTGACCTCGTAGCGATGCCGGTGGCGTTCCGAAATCTCGTTTGATCCGTACACTTCGGCAACCCGGCTGCCTGCCTTGAGGCGTGCCGGATAGGCGCCAAGGCGCATCGTGCCGCCCTTGTCCGTGTTCTCGTCGCGGGTGACCTTCTCGTTGCCCTTCGTCCACTCTTCCATGAGGCCGACGAGCGGGTTCTTTGTGCGGCGGTCGTTCTCGGTCGTATTGGCATCGTGAAGCCCGGCAAGATTGCGGGCAACTTCGATCACCGACATCTGCATGCCGTAGCAAATTCCGAAGCAGGGTACTTTCCGCTCACGCGCGAACCGCGACGCGCGGATCTTGCCGTGGGCGCCGCGCTCGCCAAATCCGCCCGGCAGAATGATGCCGTGAACGCCTTCGAGAATATCGAGTGGGCGCGCGTCGTCATCGAACTCTTCTGAATTGATCAGACGGACGGTGACCTTGACGTTATTGGCGACCCCGCCATGGCTCAGCGCCTCGGCGACCGATTTGTAGGCATCCGGCACATCGGTATACTTGCCGACAAGCGCCACGCAGACTTCGCCGTCCGGATTGTGGATCGTCTGGGCAATGCGCTGCCAGCCCGACAGGTCCGGCACCGGCGCGTCAGTGATCGCGAAGTGTCGGATCACTTCCTTGTCGAGACCTTCGGCATGGTAGGCCGCCGGAACGTCGTAGATGTGCCGGACGTCGCGGGCCTCGATCACGCTGGACGGGCGCACGTTGCAGAAGCTGGCGATCTTGCCCTTCTCGTTCTCGGGGATCGGCCGGTCGCAGCGGCACAGCAGGATCTGCGGCTGGATGCCGATCGAGCGAAGTTCCTTGACGGAGTGCTGCGTTGGTTTGGTCTTCATCTCGCCGGCGGCAGGAATGTACGGCAGCAGGGTGAGGTGAATGAAGCAGGTGCGTTCGGGGCCGAGTTCCTGGCCGAGCTGGCGAATGGCTTCGAAGAACGGCAAACCCTCGATATCGCCGACCGTTCCGCCGATCTCGCAGAGCACGAAGTCCACGCCTTCGCCCGGATCGGACAGGACGAAGTCCTTGATCTCGTTGGTGACGTGCGGAATGACCTGTATCGTCGCGCCGAGATAGTCGCCGCGGCGCTCTTTCTCGATGATGCGGCTGTAGATGCGGCCGGTCGTGATGTTGTCCGACTGGCGGGCAGATACACCGGTAAAGCGCTCATAGTGACCGAGGTCGAGGTCGGTCTCGGCCCCGTCATCGGTGACGTAGACCTCGCCGTGCTGTCGCGGGCTCATCGTGCCCGGATCGACGTTCAGATAGGGGTCCAGCTTTCGCAGTCGCACGCCATAGCCACGCGATTGCAGCAATGCGCCGAGCGCCGCCGAAGCGATGCCCTTGCCCAGTGAAGACACCACGCCGCCCGTAATGAAGATATAGCGGATCATGGGATCACACTCTTGCAACGATTCGCGGGCGCCGCGCCCGCCAATACGTTGCCCGGCCAAAATTACTGGGGATTGGTCTCAACCGGCGCTGGTTCGGGCTGAACGCCTGGATCAGCCGGCGGCACCACTTCGTTGACAGTGGGGTCAATCAGCGGAGCTGAGGGATCAATCACGTCCGCCGCCTCTGGCGACGTGCTGGGCAGCGTTTCGTCACCCAGCAGCGATACCGACGGGTCAAACAGGTCTGCCGGTGTGCCCGGGGCCGTGGCTGGCACGTCGCCGTCCAGCGCCCGCTCGATTCCAGAGCGGTTGATGTCTGCACGGTTGGCGATCGAAGTCAGGGCGAGGCTGGTTGCGAAGAAAATGCCCCCGATGATGATCGTAGTGCGTACAATAGCGCCGGCCGCGCCGCGTCCGGACATCAGCGAATTCGAACCGCCGCCGCCAATGCCGAGGCCGCCGCCTTCGGATTTCTGGACAAGCACTAGGCCGATCATCGCCAAACAGGCGAGGATATGGATAACGAGAATAACGTTCTGCATGAATCGGGGCCCGGCTGATTGGGAATTTCGCGCTCGCTTATCCCGCTTAAGGGCATTCGCCAAGCCGGGCGGCTCACACTTCGAGCGTGGCCGCCGTTCCGTAGATGGCTAGAAAGTCCCCGGCCTTCAAGCTCGCCCCGCCAATCAGGCCCCCGTCAACATTGGAAACAGGGAGAATTTCAGCTGCATTTCCCGGGTTTAGGCTGCCTCCGTAGAGAATCTTCACCGTTTTGCCAGGCGCCCCGAACCGGCGTTCGATGAAGCACCGGATAAAGTCGTGCACTTCGCCAATCTGCGCCGGCGTGGCCACCTTACCGGTGCCGATGGCCCAGAGCGGCTCATAGGCCAGTACGACGCCCTCAGGCGCGTCAAGGGCGGCGAGGGAGCCGCTCAACTGACTGCCAATCACTTCCAGCGTGGCGCCCGAATTGCGCTCCCCCAGCGTTTCCCCGACGCAGATTATCGGCTTCAGACCCGAGCCCGTCGCGGCTTTTGCCTGCGCTGCGACAATTTCGTCTGTCTCGCCATGCCCGGTCCGGCGTTCAGAATGCCCGACAATCACGTAGGCCGCTCCGGCCTGTTTGAGCATCTGGGCCGAAACATCACCTGTGAAGGCGCCTTTTTCGAGAGTATGGCAGGTCTGGCCGCCGATATGCAGCGCTGATCCAGCTGCCGCCCTGGCGGCATCGGCCAAAAGCGTCGCCGGTACACATAAAACCACGTCTGGCCGACCCGCGCCCGGGGTAAGTCTGGCGGCAACGTCCCGTATGGTCTGGAGATCATCAGGAAGGCCGTTCATCTTCCAGTTCCCGGCGATCAGCTGACGGTTCATGCCGCGTTCCCTATCTTGCAAGTAATCGGCCCGTCGCCTAGCAAGCTGTGAGCCAACCGGCAAACCCAATCCAAAGAGAATACCGCCATGCTTGCCTTGATGAAACGGCTGACCAATACGGTCTTCGGCAAGCTTGTCGTAATGATTATCGTCGTCGGTATGGCCTTCTGGGGCGTCGATGGCATCGTCAACCAGATCCGCAGCGGCCTTGGCGCAAATATCGCTCAGGCCGGCTCTCGTGGGTTCGATCCGATTGATCTGGATCGTCGGGTCGAAAGTGTTCTGCGCAACATCAATGCGACATCGGAAAAGCCGGTCACCAAGACGGAAGCGCTGGAGAATGGGCTCATCGATCAGATCTACACGTCGGAGACGGCGCGGATCACGGTGCTTGGCTATGGCGCGAGCATCGGCGTATCCCCATCAACTGACGCCGTGCTGCAGCAGACCCGCTCGATCGAAGCCTTCCAGAATCCGCTCACCGGCGAACTGGATCCGACCCTCCTGCGCCAGCGGGTTCAACAACTCGGATTCACGCTCAGCGATTTCGAAGTTCAGATGAGCGATGATCTGACCATTCAGACCCTCCAGACAGCCGCTACATCGGCGATCAATGCGCCCCAGATCTTGAACGATGTTCAGATCCTGTATTTTGGTGAATCGCGGAACGTCTCCTGGTTTCTCTTCGACGCGCTCAAGGGCTCTGCACCGGCTGACCCGACAGACGACGAGGTGAAAGCCTACTACGATGCAAATCTCGAACAGCTGAAACAGCCCGAGCGCCGTGGGATCGATCTCTTGCGGATGTCGGCTGAAGACTTTCTCGGGCAAGTGGTCGTGACCGATCAGGAAGTTGCGACGATCTACGAAGCGACGAAATCCGAGCGCTTCTCAGACCCGGACCAACGCACCTTTGCCGAACTCCGATTCGACAATCGCGACGCCGCGCGCGAAGCCTTTGGAATCCTGGCTGGCGGCGGCGACCCCAACGCCGTGCGCGGCGCCGTCTCGAACGTTTTGCGGACTGCACGGGCTTCGGAAGTGACTGACGGCGCCTTGCGTGACGCCATGTTTGGCGCCGGCAAACAGAGCGGCGCGATGTTCGGTCCTCGGGACGCAAATGGCCAGTGGATCGTGGCCCGGCTGATCTCGGTTCAGCCCGGACCTGTCAAACCCCTTGAAGAGGTATCCGACGTGATCCGCGACGAACTGGCGGGAGAGCGCGCCCAGCTCGTGTTCACGGACATGATGGACCAGCTCGATGAAGGCCTCGCAGCCGGATACGATCTCGAACAGGTCGCTGCGGACCTCAAGATTCCGATCATCAGCTTCCTTCCTGTCGATGCCGGCGGAGCGACCGAAACCGGAGTGCGTTTCGAAGTGCTGAGTGAAGCCCAGGATGCCGTTGCACAAGCCTTCCGTTTGCAGCCGGCGGAACTTACCAGCCGCTTCGACACCGCAAATGCAATCTTTGTCGCCTCAACGCGCGAGATCGTGCCGCCTACCACCCCGGCCTTCGAGGAGATTTCGGCAGCGGTCAGGAACATGCTGATTGCCGAGCGCCGCAACAGTGCTGCGCTCGATGCAGTGAACGGTGTGGTTGACCGGCTGACGTCCGGCGCCGAGACGTTCGAGCTAGCTGCCCAGCAGGCCGGCTCGCCGATAGAGACACTTCCCCAAGCCGTGACACGGTCCAGCGCGAACCAGGCGGGCATTCCCGGTCCGATCCAACAGGCAATGTTCAGCACCCAGCTCGGCAAGACCGTGAGCCTACCGACCGGCGACGCCAACCGGTACGTGATCCTGAAAGTTGTCAGCGTTGAGCCGCCGAGCGAGTCCGCCATGGCAGGCATGGGGGGAGAATTGTCTGCAGCCACCGCCAACGCTCTCGGTCAGGATCTCGTTCAGGCGCTGCAGTCCGAAATTGCCAGATC
Source organism: Hyphomonas sp. (assembly GCA_041744615.1). Taxonomy (GTDB): domain Bacteria; phylum Pseudomonadota; class Alphaproteobacteria; order Caulobacterales; family Hyphomonadaceae; genus Hyphomonas. The sequence goes on from JBGTKN010000149.1 coordinate 19,738, forward strand.
GACGAAACTGCGCACCAACCAGGCCGCCCTTGAGGCTTACAAACGGTCCATCGCGGAAGTCCAATGACCGCACGGCTGATCATCCGGCGGCGGATTGGAGATATCGAAACACCGGTCGGGGCCATGCTCAAGCTTGGCGCCGAACTGCCCGGAAGCTTCCTGTTCGAATCGATTGCAGGTGGTGAACGCCTTGGCCGCTACTCATTCATCGGCATCGAACCAGGCCGCTGGTTTAGAATCTTGAACGGGGTGGCAGAGACGAGTTCGAGTGACGACTTCGCCCAAGCCGTGGTGGAGGACGGCACGCCGATCGAGGCGCTTCGACGGTTCGTATCGTCGGCGCAGGCGCAGGCAGACACGGGTATTCCGCCGATGGCTTCCGGCGCTTTCGGATATCTCGGTTACGACATGATTCAGTATGTCGAGCGCGTCTCGATTACCAAACCGGACGTACTGGGGGTGCCCGACGCATTGCTCATTGTTCCGCGTGTCGTGGTGATTTTTGATCATCTCTATCAGGAAATGTTGTTGGTCGGCCGCCAGGAAAATGGCGACACGGCCTGTGTCGACACCCTGCTGGACGAAGTTGAGCTCCGGCTTGAGCGCCTTGCTTCGGTTCCTCCGAAAGAGGGCGCGGCAGAAGCTGTCGAGCTTCAGTCCAACACAAGTCAGTTGCGCTACTTCGACATCGTCGAAACCTGCCGCGACTATATCAAGGCCGGCGATATTTTTCAGGTTGTTCCCAGCCAGCGGTTCTCTGCCCCGTTTTCGCGCAAGCCGATCAGCTTCTACCGGGCCCTGCGCCGCCTCAATCCTTCGGCCTTCATGTTCCACATGAACCTCGGGAGCGTATGCCTGGTCGGATCCAGCCCGGAAATTCTCGTCCGGGTTCGCGACGGCCGCGTCGCCATCCGGCCGATTGCCGGAACCAGACCCCGGAGCGGAGATCCCGACGAGGATGCACGGCGCGCCGACGACCTGCTCGCCGACCCCAAGGAAATGGCCGAGCACCTGATGCTGCTTGACCTTGGCCGCAATGATGTCGGCCGGGTCGCCGCTTACGGTTCGGTGACGGTGACCGAAAGTTTCGTGGTCGAGCGCTACAGCCATGTGATGCACATCGTCAGTCATGTCGAAGGCGATTTGCGCGAAGGACTTGACGCAGTTGATGCTCTGCTTGCGGGGTTTCCCGCCGGAACGGTATCCGGCGCGCCGAAGATCCGCGCCATGCAGATCATCGATGAAGTGGAGACTTCGCGGCGCGGCATTTACGGCGGCGCCGTCGGCTATTTTGGCTGGAACGGCGATCTCGACACCTGCATCGCGCTGCGTACGGCCGTCATCAAGGATGGACAGATCCATATCCAGGCAGGCGGAGGCGTGGTGCTCGATTCCGTACCCCAATCCGAATACGACGAAACGGTCCACAAGTCCGGCGCGCTGCGCCGCGCCGCCGAACTGTCCGCCGCCTACGAGTTTGACCAATGATCCTCGTGATCGACAACTACGACAGCTTCACCTGGAACCTCGTTCACTATCTCGAGGAGTTAGGAAGCCGCACCCATGTCATCCGCAATGATGAACTGACGGCCGAGGATGCACTCGCCCTCGAGCCGGACGCCGTGCTTCTGTCTCCCGGGCCTTGCACGCCGAACGAGGCAGGCATCTGTCTCGACTTGCTGCGCAAGGCGCCTTACCCGCTACCGATCCTCGGCGTGTGCCTCGGTCACCAGGCGATCGGCCAGGCTTTCGGCGGCGATGTCGTCGGCGCGCGGGAAATCCGGCACGGGAAATTGTCGCGCATCAAACATATCGGCGGTGCGTTGTTCTCCGGCCTGCCGGAAGATTTCTCGGTAGTGCGTTATCATTCCCTGGCGGTTCAGCCTTCCACTTTGCCGGAGGACCTCGTCGCGGATGCGTTCACGGAGGATGGCGAGATCATGGCGCTCCATCATCGCACCCGCCCTATCTTTGGCGTGCAGTTCCATCCGGAAAGCATTCTCACGGAACATGGTCATGCGCTGCTCGGGAACTTTCTGGCGCAGGTGCCGACATGACGGACGGCGCCTTGTCGACATCGCTGAAGGCGATTGCCCACGGAGAAGCCCTGCCGGCGTCCCTAATTGAGCGCGCCTTCGAAGTGCTGCTGACCGGCGAAGCCTCGCCCGAAGAAACCGGCGCGTTTCTGATGGGGCTGGCGGTGCGCGGCGAAACCGCGGGCGAGCTCATCGCGGGCGCGCGGATTATGCGCCGCCATGCCCGTAAAGTTCAGATAGACGGGCCATTGCTCGATACCTGCGGCACTGGCGGGCTAAGTTGGAAAAGTCTGAACACATCGACGGCGAGCGCGATTGTGATAGCGGCCGCAGGCGGGCGCGTCGCTAAGCATGGCAACCGGTCAATACCGCCGAAGACGGGCTCGGCCGATGTGCTGGAAGCGCTCGGGGTAAACCTTGAAGTCGATGAGACCACCCTTCGCGATTGCATTGATAAGGCGGGTGTCGGCTTCATGTTTGCTCGCAGCCATCACGGCGCGATGCGGCACGTTGCGCCGATCCGCATAAAGCTCGGTATCCGGACGATCTTCAATCTTCTCGGACCGCTGACGAACCCTGCCGGGGCGCAGCACCAAGTGCTGGGCGTGTTCGCCGCAGAATGGGTGCGGCCGATGGCTGACGCTTTGCAGGAGCTGGGAACCGTGCGCTCCTGGGTCGTCCATGGTCTCGACGGTGTCGACGAGATATCCATCTCGGGATCGACCAAGGTCTGCGAAGTGACGCCCTCCGGCGTGCGGGAGTTCCAGATCGATCCGAGCATGGCCGGCCTGCCAAGCCATCCGCTCTCGATGATCGAAGGCACCGATATCGAAGGTAATGCGCGGGCGATACTGGACCTATTCGACGGTCATGCAGGCCCCTTCCGCGACATGGTGCTTCTTAATGCGGCTGCCGGATTGCACGTATGCGGACTGGCGACAGACTTGAAACACGGTGCAGAGAAAGCCGCAGAAGCCATTGACGCCGGCAAGGCGCGCGACGCGCTTGAGGCTCTGCGTCGCGCTTCGCAGGGGCGAGTCCCGGTATGACAACGGCGCTCGACCGGATTCTCGATTACAAGGCCGATGAAGTCCGCCGGTTGAAGGCCTCACGCAGCTTCGCCAGCCTGGAAGACGAAGCGGCATCCCAACCCGCGCCGCGAGGTTTCACAGCGGCGCTGAACGCGGTAGCCTCCACTGACGAGAATGCGCTGATATGCGAGATCAAGCGAAAATCGCCAAGCGCCGGTGAAATCCTACCCGGAGCGAACGCACCCGATATTGCGCGCGACTATGAACGCGGCGGCGCTGCATGTCTTTCGGTACTGACCGACGGTCCTAGTTTTGGCGGCACCCTGACCGACTTCGCATCCATCCGCGCCGCCGTGGCGCTGCCTATGTTGCGCAAGGATTTCATGATCGATCCTTTGCAGATCATCGAGTCCCGCGCCCACGGTGCGGATTGCATTCTTCTCATCATGACTGCGCTCGACGATACCTGCGCGTCAGAACTCGCTCAGACTGCAACCGGGCTGGGAATGGACGTCCTGGTCGAGACGCACGACGAAGGCGAACTCGAACGCGCCCTGCGCCTTCCTTCCCCGCTGATTGGAGTGAACAACCGCGATCTGAAAAGGATGATCACCGATCTGGGCACCAGCGAACGGCTCGCGCCGCGCGTTCCTCCGGGCCGCCACCTTGTTTCCGAAAGCGGTATCGCTGAACCCTCCCATATCCACCGTTTGCGGACATTCGGTATCCGGAGGTTCCTGATCGGCGAAAGCCTGATGAAGCGCGAAGACCGCAGCCCTTTCACCCGGACTCTCCGGCGCGCAACCTGACCCGCTTTTGCGGCGGAACCGGCCGAAAATGCTCCACAGGCGGTTGACCCGAAACGGGAACACACATAGAACAGTTGTGAACATAGAATCACTCTGGAAGGCCCCCGCCATGCTCACCAGCAAGCAAAAAGAACTACTCTTGTTTATCAACGACCGGATCCGCGAGTCCGGCGTCTCGCCGTCCTTCGACGAGATGAAGGAAGCGCTCGACCTCGCTTCAAAATCCGGCATTCACCGATTGATTACCGCCCTCGAAGAGCGCGGCTTCATCCGCCGCTTGGCAAACCGGGCGCGCGCGCTCGAAGTTCTGAAGCTCCCGGACTCGGCCGCCCCCTCGCCCGCAAGCCGGTCTCGGCGGGATTTCAAACCAGCTCTGGTCGCCAATCAGGTTTCTGAGAGCTATCGCCCCGGGATGATCCCGCTGGTCGGACGGATTGCTGCCGGTTCGCCGATCTCTGCGATCCAGCAGGACAACGGCCACGTCCCGGCACCGGCCGAATTCGCCGATGGCGGGGAGTATTTTGCGCTCGAAGTGCAGGGCGACTCCATGATTCAGGCGGGCATCCTGAACGGCGACATAGTGATCCTGAAGCGAACGAACAGTGCGCAGACGGGTGACATTGTCGTGGCACTGATCGATAGCGAAGAAGCGACGCTGAAGCGCCTCCGCCGGAAGGGCGCGTCGGTTGCGCTGGAGGCGGCCAATCCTGCCTACGAGACGCGCATCTTCGGGCCGGACCGTGTCGAAGTGCAGGGACGGCTCGTGTCTCTTGTCCGAAAATATGACTGAAGCTGACGGCGCCTCGCTCGATTCTGATGCGGGACAAGAATGCCAGGCCCGCGTCTCGGAGGCGGTGTTGTCGTGACGCGTAATCGTTGGCCCTCGAAATAGACCGCCTGGGCGTCATTTGCGGCAAGCTCGGACCAAGTCCAGGTCAGGCTCGATGAACTGCCGTCGTGACCGCAAGGCTTGACGAGTGAAAGGCGTTCAGACGCCGCCCGCCGGCTTTGTTGAGAACAGGTCTCCAGAAACCGACCAATGTGCCACATACCGGGGCGTGAGGACTGCCAGTGACGCGGCCGCAGCGCCTGCCAGGTGCACCAGATCGCGCTAGAACGGCATTGAAAAGCAGGTCGCCGCGCCGCCGCAGATGACGAAGGCGAACATCAGCGGACGCGCACCGATATACGCCAGCGCGCCGGCATCCTTTAGCGCCATTAGTGCCGTCACCCCTACCCCTTGCACTTGGGATCATCCTCGTGTTTCTGCACCCCGTCGGCGGAAGTCCCGCCCCGATTCCCGGAGACTGCCCTGATCATGCGCGTTGTCACGCGATTTGCCCCTTCCCCCACCGGGATGCTTCATATTGGAGGGGCACGCACGGCGCTTTTCAACTACCTTTTCGCGAAAAGGCATGGCGGCCGGTTCCTCCTTCGTATCGAAGATACGGATCGCGAGCGCTCCACACCGGAAGCAACCGCCGCGATTCTGGATGCCATGAACTGGCTCGGCCTGACGTCGGACGAGCCGCCGGTCATGCAATCGGACCGGGCCCGGCGACATTCAGAAGTCGCGCACGAGATGGTGGCGCGCGGAACGGCGTTCCGTTGCTTTGTCAGCGCGGAAGAATTGCAGGCGCGCAGAAACCTGGGTGAGGAGAAGCGCCTTGCCGCGCGCGCAGATGGCCTCACCGACGACGCCCGCACCGCGCTCCTGGCGGAGGCCGGTGCATTGCTCTCGCCTTTTCGCTCGCCCTGGCGCGACGGCGGTACGCCTCCCAATTCTGATGCGCCCTACACCGTGCGCCTGCGCGCGCCTGATGGCGGCGAGCGCATCGTCGATGATGGCGTACAAGGTATCGTGAAAGTCCATGCTGCAGAGATCGACGATCTCGTCCTGCTGCGCACCGATGACACGCCCACCTACATGCTCGCGGTGGTGGTCGATGATCACGACATGGACGTCACACACGTCATTCGCGGAGACGACCACCTGCGAAACACTTTCCGTCAGATCCCGATCTACGAAGCTATGGGCTGGGATGTACCGCACTTCTCCCACTTGCCTATGATCCATGGCAATGACGGCGCCAAGCTTTCCAAGCGCCACGGCGCTCTGTCGACCACCGTTTACCGCGATCTTGGCTACCTTCCCGAAGGCATGAAAGCCTACCTCCTCCGGCTAGGCTGGAGCCACGGCCACCAGGAAATCTTCACCGAGGAGGAAGCAATCCGGCTGTTTGATCTGGGCGGGATCAACAAGTCCCCGGCACGCCTCGACCTTGAAAAGCTCGGCACCGTCAACGCGCACTTCATCCGTGAGGCCGACGATGACCGCTTGTTCGACCTGCTGCTTCCCTTCCTGGCTGCCGAAGGAGCGCTCGACGAATCGTCGGCGATCCGGGTTCGGCGCGCGCTACCTCACCTTAAGGATCGCGGCGCCTCACTTGTTGAACTCGCCGCATCGTTTCGCTTCCTCCGGGTTTCACGGCCCCTGGAAATCTCTAGGAACGCGAAAAAGGCCCTGTCTGACGAAGGCCGGGACCGCCTGAGAGGGCTTGCACGTGAATTGAGTAGCCTCGTGACTTGGACAACCGCTAGCATTTCAGAAACGATCACGACATATTGCACTGCAACAGGCCTATCGATGGGACAGGTGGGACCGCCGTTGCGGGCTGCGTTGACGGGCGGGCTCCCCGCTCCCGATCTGGCGCCGGTGATGGACTGGCTGGGACGCGGGGAAGTGCTCGGCCGGATCGACGACCAGATTGACGGCAGCGCGAACTGAAGCGCATTCGAATTCGGATTGAACAGGGAAAGAGCTGATGGAAAACAAGGTAAAGAACGCCGGCACAGCAAAGATGGAAGTCGACGGCAAGACGGTTGATCTGCCCGTTTATTCCGGCACGCATGGTCCGAATGTCATCGATATCCGAAAGCTCTATGCTGAAACCGATCATTTTACTCTGGATCCCGGATTCACTTCGACGGGCAGCTGCGAGAGCCAGATCACTTTCATTGACGGCGACGAAGGCGTCCTGCTGCACCGCGGCTACCCGATCGAGCAACTGGCCGAGAAATCCAACTACATCGAGCTCTGCTACCTGCTGCTGAACGGCCAACTGCCCAACAAGACCGAGTATGACGCGTTCTGGCGCGAGATCCGCCAACACACCCTGCTTCACACCCAGCAAGACCGCTTTTTTGACGGCTTCCGCCGTGACAGCCACCCCATGGCGATGCTGACCGGCGCCGTCGGCGGCATGGCCGCCTTCTACCCGGGCGCCATGGGCAACGAAGATCCCGAAGAACGCCGGATCAGCTCGATCCGCCTGATCGCGAAATTGCCGACGCTCGCCGCGCGGTGCATGAAGTACAATCTCGGTCAGCGCTTCATCGATCCGCTCAACAAGTTCTCCTACTCGGAAAACTTCATCAACATGTGCTTCTCGGTCACCGCCGAGGACTACGAGATCAACCCGGTACTGGCCCGCGCCATGGACCGCTTCTTCATGCTACATGCCGACCATGAGCAGAACGCCTCGACCTCGACCGTTCGCCTCGTCGCGTCGTCCGGTGCTCACCCATTTGCAGCGATCGCCGCCGGCGTCGCAAGTCTGTGGGGGCCGAGCCATGGCGGTGCCAACGAAGCCGCTTTGCGTCAGCTGCGCGAGATTGGTTCGCTCGACAAGGTTCCCGAGTTCGTGAAGATGGCCAAGGACAAATCCAGCGGCATCCGCCTCATGGGCTTCGGCCACCGCGTCTACAAGAACTATGATCCGCGCGCCAAGGTCATGCAGAAGACCTGCCATGAAGTGCTCGACGCCCTCGATCTGCGCGACAGCCCCCTGCTCCAGGTCGCCATGGAACTGGAGCGCATCGCGCTCCAGGACGATTACTTCATCGAGAAGAAACTCTATCCGAACGTCGATTTCTATTCGGGCATTATTCTCGAAGCGATGGGTTTCCCGACCAAGATGTTCACGGTTCTGTTCGCCGTGGCGCGGACGGTCGGCTGGGTGTCACAGCTCAACGAGATGCTGGAAGATCCGACCCAGAAAATCGGTCGTCCCCGGCAAATCTATACCGGCGCGCCCAAACGCGATTACGTGCCTATCGCAGGTCGGTGACGTAAGCCAAGTTCGGCGACGAGCGCATCCGCCGCAATCTCTGCGGCGGGTTTCCCATCACGGACGAGGGCTTTCAAAGCCGTGCGTTGGCGATCCCGCTGGGCGACAAGTTCAGCGGGATTTGATAGCCATTCCAGTGCCTTCTCCGCGATGAGTTCCGCTTTCTGGCGGGTCTGGACAAACTCCGGAATAATTTCGGCATCATCGTTGAGAATGTTCAACAGCGTGATGTGGATTTTTTTGTAAAGGATGGCGCGCGCCAGCGCCCAGGTGATCCAGCCGGTCTTGTAAGCAACGATCATCGGCGCGCCCTGTATGGCGACCTCGCTGGTCACCGTGCCCGAACAGGCGAGTGCAACTGTCGCTGCGGCCATGGCATCATATCTCTGATCAGGATCAGTGCTGACCGTCGCCCAGCTTGTGATGTCCGGGAACCGCGCTGCAAAAGCCTCCTGGATCGTGGCCGCTGGCTGGACAACCACCCGCACGTCCGGTCTTTGCGCCACGATTTGCCGGGCGGCGTCGATGAGCGCGGGCGCAACGCTCGCAATCTCGCTGCGACGGCTGCCAGGAAGGACAAGCAGCACCGGCTCATCCGCCTTCATTCCGTGCGCTGATCGAAAGGCCGCGCCGTCGCCCTTTTCACCGCGGGTCAGAGCGGGATTTCCGATCACCGTGACCTTCAGGCCGAACGGCGTATAAAACGGAACCTCGATCTCATGCATGCAGATCAGGTGATCGACCGTCGCGGCTAGCGTTCGTGCTCGGCCAGGCCGCGCCGCCCAGACTTGCGGACCAATCAGCTTCACGATGCGGACCGACGGATCGCGGCGGCGCAAGCGTTGCGCGACTCGAAGCATGAAACCCCAGGAATCCACGAGCACGATGACACTCGGCCGCTTGTTGAAGATATCGTCTGCGACAGCGTCCGCCAGGCGTATGGCTTCGCCATAGACTTTCACGCCTTCGAAAATTCCGAACACCGACAAGGGTGAAAGATCTATGCCTGACCGGATTCCGATCGCTGCCAGTTCAGTGCCGCCAACGCCATCGACAATCGCTCCCGGAGCTTTCTGCAGAACACGCTCGACAACTTCCCGCGCCAGTAGGTCGCCGGAAGCCTCAGCAGCGACGACGTACAGAGACGTCACTGGGACGAACCGAGATCTGAAGGAAATCCGTACAGGAACAATCCCAATGCCGTTGCACGCGCTTCCATCGCCGGCCGGTTCAGCATCAATGCCCCGCCCGCCTCAATCCCGATCCCCGCCAGACCCGCTGCAGCAGCGAGTTCGACCGTGGAAACGCCTGTCGTAGGCAGATCGATGCGCCGCTCCTGAACGGGCTTGGGACGCTTGACTAGAACGCCGCGAAGCGCACCTTCACGTCCGCGTATCGTTTCGGGTAAAGCCGCGCAGCGGCGAAGCATTTCATCTGTTCCTTCCTGCGCTTCGACGGCAAGAACGAGGCCATCGCAAACGACGCAGGACTGACCGATATCCAGCGCCCCACTGGCTGAAGCAACCCGCGCCGCGACGTCCATATCGGCGAAGTGCAGTTGCGATGGCGGCGGCCCGGCAATCAGCCCCGACGGCGCAAGAAGACTGGCATGCGCCTGCTCGCTGCCGATGACGTTGAATCCGTTGCGTTCGAACTCGCCCACCAGGACCCGCAGCAGCGCGTCATCGCCCTTGCGCGCTTCACTCATAACCTTCGGCAGAAGCGCCGCGCCTTTGAGGTCGAGTTTGAGATCGGAAAAGTTCGGGCGACTGACATTACCGGCGAACACCAGATCGCGGCATCCCGCATCCCGGAGCCGGCTGATCACCGCGCCAACTTCTCCAAGCCCCACGATGCTGCCGGGATAGCCTGCCAGTCTTGGCTCCTCAAAGCCCTTGAGGCGGAGCACATGGACTCCCTGCCCCGTTGCAACCGCATTCTCGGCGATCGCGACAGGCAAGTCGCCGAGTCCCGCGATAAGGCCGAGCGGCGCTTTCATTTCGTCAACCCGGTTTGCAGATGGGGCGATCGCGCCCTTCGCGAATGAAACTTATCAACTCCATCGCCAGCGCCTTACCGGAAAACTCGGTAGCGGCTGCGTTCAGACGATCCTTGAAAAGACCATCTCCTTCAAAGACAGCTTTATAGGCGGAGCGGATTTCGTGAAGGTCGGTCTTGGAGAATCCCCTGCGCTTCAGACCCACCATATTGAGGCCCGCCAGTTTTGCATGGTTGCCGACGACCGATCCGAACGGGATCACATCTTCAACCACGATAGCGCCGCCGCCAATGAAGGCGTTGCGGCCGATCCGGCTGAACTGATGAACAGCTGACAAACCGCCGAACCAGACGTTGTCACCCACATCTATATGACCGGCCAGCGAGACATTGTTGGCCATCACGACATTGTTGCCGATCTTGCAATCATGCGCGATGTGCGCTCCGATCATGATGTAGCAATCTGAGCCGACTTTGGTGAGGCCGCCAAACTTGGGCATGCCCGTATGTGCCGTTGCGTACTCGCGGAACACACATCCATTGCCGACTTCGAGCCGGGAGTCGGCTTGCTCCGTCATCCCGATGACCTGCGGCACGCCGCCGAGCACTGCATACGGATGAAGTATGCACTTCTGTCCCACCTTCGTGTTGCCGATGACGCTCGCATGCGAAATCAGCCTTGTGCCCGCGCCGAGTTCCGCATTCGGACCGACATGGCAGAAGGGGCCGATGGTGACGCCGTCCTGCAGCACGGCGCCCGCTTCGACGACTGAAGTGGGATGAATGGTCGTGGTCATGGTGTCCAGTTACCAGCGGAGCAGCGCCGGCGCCACTGTTCAATCGCGCTTCTTTGCGCTGGCCTGCTTGGCCAGCCATGCAACTTCGCGCATCCATTGACGAATGGGCTTCGCCGGCGTTCCGCCCCAGGTCTCGCCGTCTTCGACGTCGCGGAACAGGCCTGCCGACCCCGCCAGGCTGACTCCCGCGCCGATGGTGACGTGATCAGCCACGCCCACACGGCCGCCAAGCCGCGAGCCGTCGCCCACGCGAACCGAGCCGGAAATGCCACCGAAAGCCGCAACGATCACCGACCGTCCGAGCACGACATTGTGAGCAATCTGGCAGAGGTTGTCGATCTTAGTGCGCTCGCCGATGATGGTGTCGGCAAACACGCCGCGATCGATGCATGTGTTGGCGCCGATGGTCACATGATCCTGCAAGATTACGCGCCCGAAATGCGGCGCGTCTTCCAGACCCTGCGGTCCCGGTGTCACGCCGAAACCCGTCTCGCCGATACGCGCGCCTGCCAGCAGCGTCACATGATCTCCGAGAAGGGCGCAATGGACCGTCGCGCCCGCGCCGATCGAACAGTGCCGCCCGATCTGGACTCCGGGACCGATCACAGCATTGGGAGCCACGACCGTACCCTCGCCCACAGCTGCACCCGCGCCAATCACAGCTCCGGGACCGATCTCAGCCAGAGGATGAACCTGCGAGCCGGGCGAGATTGCCGCCCGCTCCTGTGCCTGCAGATGCCGCAGTCTGAACATCGCCCGCGCAATCAGGTTGTGGGTATGACGCGGATACTTCGAGAGCAGATACGAAACGCCGTCCGGAACGCGGCCGCGCGCCGCTTCGCTGACGACAACGACAGACAGCGCTTCGCTCAGCGGCGGCTGCCCGGAGCCGTCGCCTTCGATGAAGGCGAGTTCACCAGGCCTAGCCTGATCAGCCGCAGCTATTCCGGTAACCGATGTTTCGGGGTCTCCGAAGGGCTCACAGCCGGCCAGGGCAGCGGCCGATCCTAGCGTCAAAGCCCCCAGAGACGCATAGAACCGGCTATCGACTGGCACTATCGTAAAACCTGATTACTGCGCCGGGGCGCGTTGGCGAACAACGGTGATCGCGGGTGTCTTCTGGTCAAGTTTCGCAACGATCGCTGCCGTCGCATCCACCGAATCCGCCGTGAAGACTGCCTGGCTCTTGGACAGTACGACCTGAGCGTTTTTCTCCTTCACGACCTCGAGGAGCACGGGCTCCAGGGCCGAATTGAAATCGAGGAACGACTTCTGCTCGGTGGCGGCATATTCCTGCGAGAGCACAGTGCGCTTCTGGGCGAAGTCGTTGGTCTTCTTCTGGAAGTCTTCGATCTTCTTCACCAGCGCCGCGTCCGCGACGATAGCTTCACGTGTCTTGCCTTGAAGCTGGGTCGCCAGAGCCTGACGCTCTGTTTCCAGCGAGTCGCGGGTCGGTTTCAACTCGGCATTGATCTGGTTCTCGATGTTCTTCAGTTTCGTGAACATGTCCTTGCCAGCTTTGCTGTCGCCAAGGATGCGGGCCTCGTCGATCACCATGATGACGGAGCCTTGCGCCAATGCAGCAGGCGCGGCGGAGAAGACGGCGGCGGCTGCCAGCATGAACGCTGTCAGAAGGGTTTTCAGTTTTGTCATTGGGGGTTTCCTCGTGGGGGCTTGCGAGATCAGAAATTGGTCGAAGTCGAGAAGCGGAATGTCTCGGTACGATCATATTCTTCCTTGCGAAGAATTTGGGAGAAGTCGAACCGGATCGGGCCGAAGGGCGAATCCCAGAACACGCTGAGACCTGCCGACGCCCGCAGCGATGCGGCATCTTTCGGAATGCGGACGGCCTGAGCGCCCGGAATACCGAGAGCGGACGAATCCGTGACGAACAACGGAACGCCCTTGTCGACATCCGAAAGGATACCAAGAGAGCCGACATCCATGAAGAGCGCGCTTTTGATGCCATATTCTTCCGGCAGGAAGTTCGGAACCGTGAGTTCGAATGTGCCCTGATAATAAGCGTTCCCGCCGAGCGAATTCAGACGCCGGGTTTCGATCACTTCGCCAGTATTCGGATCGAAGATCCGGAGTATCTCGCGAGGGCCGAGGCCGGCGACATCGAAGCCGCGGAACGAACTGCCACCGCGGAAGAAGCGATTGTTGATGCGAACGCCCTGTTCCTCGTCGAGCGGCAGCACATAGCCACCCGCAAAGCGCGCGCTGGCGACGACATCGCGCCAGATGCCACGATAGAAGGTCGCATTCGTCTCAGTACGGACATACTGGACGTCGCCGCCGAGGCCGGCGATATCCTGGCTGAAGCGGAAATCGAAGCCGCGCGTCGGGGAGATGGGATCGTTGGTCTGATCCCAGAGGAAGTTGTACCCCACGATGCTTGAAATGTCGTTGCGTTCAGATCGGCAGATCGAGTCGCGCAAAGTGTAGGAGGGATCGCAGATATCCACCAGGAACTCCCCCGGGCCGACATCGCCCGCTTCCGGAGTCCGGTAGACGTCGTCTGTGATATCATCAGGGGTCGATTGACCTGCAGTCTGGGTAAAACTTCGCAGCAGCGTCCCCGCGCCGTCGATGATGATATTGCGGTCAGAAATATTTACATCGTCCGCCTGCAGACGATAGCTGAGACCAAGCTGCATACGGTCGGTCAGCGGGAATGCGACGCGCACGCCGCCGCCAATGGTTTCGCTTGTAAAACCCGTGAACTCCTCGAAGTCCTGCTTGGTCGCAAACAGATCAACACCGGCAGACAGGTTGCGGTCGAGGAAACGGGGCTCGGTGAACCTCAGGTCGATGACCTGTTGCCGGCTCGAAAGAGATGTCCGCGCAACCACTGACTGGCCCCTGCCCCGCAGGTTGCGCTGCGACGCACTGAGGTCGAACAGATACGCATCCACAGACGAGAAACCGGCGGCGAACGACAACTCGCCGGTGGATTGTTCCGTGACGGTCACATCAACTATGGTGCGATCCGGGTCTTCGGCCGGCGTCTCGACGACGGTCACGTCCTTGAAGAATCCGAGCGCCCGGATCCGGTTGCGCGATCGGTCCAGCAGGATGCGGTTGAAGGCATCGCCCTCTGCGATACGAAGCTCGCGGCGGATGACCCGGTCGAGCGTCGCGGTATTTCCCACGATGTTGATCCGGTCGATATACACGCGCGGGCCTTCGTCGATCGCGAAGGTGATGTCGATGCGTCCGCTTTCCTGGTTGACGCTGATCTGGGGGCGGATGTCCACGAAGGCATAGCCTGCCACACCGGCCGCATAGGTCAGCGCGTCAATCGTGCTTTCGATCTGGTCGCCGCGGAACAGCTGGCCTTCCTGGATCGGCACCACGGCCTGCAGGATGCTGGCGTCAAGTTTCTCGAGCGCGGTCTCGACCTTGATCACGCCGAAGTCATACTGTCGGCCTTCATCCACCGTGAAGGTGACGTAGAAGTCCTTCTGGTCCGGTGTGAGTTCTGCGACCGCCGAGGTCACACGGAAATCGTAATAGCCGTTGTTCTGGTAGAACTCGCGCAGCTGCTCACGGTCAAACTCGAGGCGGCCGGAATCGTAGTTGTCATTCGAGCTGAAGAAGCGCCAGAAGCGCGACTGCCGGGTCACAATCTCGCTGCGAAGGCGCGAATCCGAATAGGCTTGGTTTCCAATGAAATTGATCGACCGAACGCCGGTCACCGGACCTTCGGTGATCTCGAAGATCAGGTCGACACGGTTTTGTTCGAGCGGCTTGTACTGCGGTTCAACCTTGGCGGCGAAACGGCCCGACCGTCGGTACATTTCCAGCACGCGCTGAACGTCGCCCTGCACGCGGGCTGCCGTGAACACACCGCGCGGCGCCGCCTGGATTTCCTCGCGCAGCTTGTCGTCCTTGAGCGCCCGGTTGCCCTCGAAAATGACCCGGTTGATGATCGGGTTTTCGACCACGCGGATCACCAGATCGTCTTCACGCCGGTCAAT
>JBGTKN010000150.1:0-2511 GCA_041744615.1 Hyphomonas sp.
GAGGCGTTTCACGCGCGCGTCGCTCGTCTGCTCGGGCCGCGCCTCGCGGATCAGGTTGAGTATCGCGCCGACGATCTTCTCGCCGACCGGCATCTGTCGCACCAGCGCCTGGATCGCCATCAGGCGTCCGGCGTCGAGCGCGGGCCGCACCGGCGCATCGGCGCCGCGGGTCGTCTCGATCAGGATGCGGCGCTCGGTGTCGAGATCGGGATAGGTCACATCCACTTTCAGCAGGAACCGGTCAAGCTGCGCTTCCGGGAGCGGATAGGTGCCTTCCTGTTCGATCGGGTTTTGCGTCGCCAGCACATGGAAGGGCGCCGGCAGGTCATGGCGCACGCCGGCCACCGTCACATGTTTCTCCTGCATGGCCTGCAGCAGGGCAGACTGGGTGCGCGGGCTTGCGCGGTTGATCTCGTCGGCCATCAACAGCTGGGTGAACACTGGCCCCTTGAGGAAGCGGAACGAGCGTTGCCCACCCGGGCTCTCGTCCAGCACCTCGGAGCCGAGAATGTCGGACGGCATCAGGTCCGGCGTGAACTGGATGCGCTGGTTGGAGAGGCCGAGGGCCGTACCCATCGCTTCCACGAGGCGCGTCTTGGCGAGGCCCGGCGCGCCGATCAGCAATGCGTGGCCGCCGGCCAGAACCGCCGCCAGCGCGAGTTCGATCACCCGCTCCTGGCCAAAAATGGCCCGGCCGATTTCGGACTTCACGCGGGCCAACGCTTCGGTCGCCGCGTCGGCGTCCGCCACGGCGGTTTCAGGACTTGATGTTGTATCGGCCATTTCGCCTCGGTTCTCCGGCTTCACGTCGTGTCGTTACAAGCCTATTTGTAAGGCGTGAATTTGGCGGAGAAAGATGTGACATCCAGCCCCGGCAGCAGTTTTGGCCTTGAAGACACGCTTAAGGCCATCTTGCCGGAAGGCAAGTTCGCGGGACCGCTGCCGCCGGTTCACCTATGGAATCCGGAGAAATGCGGCGATATCGGCATGGAAATCCGCGCCGATGGCAGCTGGTGGCACGAAGGTGGCCGCATCACGCGCGAGCGGCTGGTCAAACTCTTCTCCCGCATCCTGCGAAAGGACGAGGACGGCGTCACCTACCTCGTCACGCCCTACGAGAAAGTGATCGTGCAGGTCGAAGACGCCCCGTTCCTTGCCGTGCGGATCGACCGGACGGGTGAGCCCGGCCCGGACCAGTCGCTGACCTTTCTCACCAATCTCGACTATCAGACCACCGCCGGCCCCGAAGCGCCGCTGCGCGTCGAAACAGACGCCGATACGGGCCAACCAGCGCCTTACGTGCTGGTCCGCGGCCGTCTCGAGGCCAAGCTTACGCGCCCTGTCTTCTACGAACTCGTCGACATGGCGGTGCCCGCCCAGGACGGTACGAACCGTCTCGGCGTCTGGAGCCGGGGCGTCTTCTTCCCCCTCGGCCCGGCGGCCTGAGGCAGCACCGATGTCCTATGCCGGCCTTGAGGATTTCATCGAACGCGTCCGTTTGCGCCTCGATCCGCCCCTGGGCGACGGCCGGCTCGTCGAAAGCGGCGACATGGATTTCCTGACACCCGACGAAGTCGCGATCATCCGCCCCGCTGCGGTGCTCTTCGGCGTGATTCCCCGGCGTCAGGGGGCAACTGCGCTGCTGACCCTGCGCCCCGATTCGATGTCCGACCATGCCGGCCAGGTAGCCCTGCCGGGCGGCAAGGTCGATCCGATCGATCTCGACGAGGTCGCCGCCGCCCTGCGCGAGGCCCACGAAGAGGTCGGCATCGCGCCCCACGATGTCGACGTGCTGGGCAAGGGCGCCGCCTACATCACCGGCACCCGCTACCGGATCACCCCGGTCGTCGGCCTGCTACCCTACGATTTCGTCCCCGTCCCGGAACCGGGGGAGGTTGCCGCCGTCTTCGAGACCCCGCTCGAATTCCTGATGAATACCGCCAACCACACCGCTGCCGAGACGTTCTACAAGGGCAAGAACCGCCGCTATTACGAAATGCCCCATAACGGCTACCGGATCTGGGGGGTCACCGCCGGCATCATCCGCCGCCTCTACCAGACGATCTACGAGAGCGACTGATCGACCCCCGGCTGGCGCAGGCCCCAATTCAGGGTTCCGCAATCTGGTGCGCGCGCCTATGTAGGCACCAGACGTGTTCATAAAAGGAATGTGCCGACGTGGCCGGACGCCTTCTGATCGAACTTTTCATCTTCTCGCTGCCCTTCCTGGTGTTTGGCCTCTACCTGCTTGCCACACGGTCGGCGGTCGATGCGGGCCAGCGCAAGTGGCCTATCCAGATGCTCTTCCTCGTCGGTATCGGCCTGGCGACCCTCGCCTGGTTCGTGATGATCGCGCTGGAGCCGCGTAACCGGGGCATGTGTATCGAGCCGGCGCGGGTCGAGAATGGCCAGGTGGTCCCGGCCCGCTCCTATCCGTGCGAGCACCGGCCGCAGGATGTTGGCATCCCGCGCCCGCGTGAGGCGCCGCCCGCCGATGACCCCGCCTGACAC
>JBGTKN010000151.1:0-2432 GCA_041744615.1 Hyphomonas sp.
CACCGGGCCGCGGCGGCACTGCTGGCCGAACTCGCCCGGTCGTGACCCCCGCAGCGAGAGACGCTCGCGCAAGACGTTCGGCCGCCTCGATCGGATCGCCAGGGTTTCCAGTTCGGTGTTCAAGGTTGACTTGATCGCGAGGTGCGCGAGGCCCCGGGAGCCGTAGACGATCGCCCGAGTCCGGTGGCAGTCGTTCGGGTTGCGCCATGAGCGATTGTCGGCCTCGAGACGGCTCGCGGCCCAGAGCTGCCGCTCGCTGTCGTGTCCGGTGCTGCACCGCAGCTTCATCAGACCGGACGTTCACGCATCGCGCAGCATATTCGGCGGCCGCACGGCGGCTACGGGGACAAAATAGTCGTTCGTCGCTCCACTCTTTTGTCGGAAAACCCTTGAACTCCAATACATCTTGCCAGCCATCCAGCCGGGGGATACCCTATGACTGTTGTTGGGGAGGATCTTCCGTGCGCATGGCCTTTACACTGGACGACCTCCCGGTCTTCCCTCATATGCCACTGCCGGACGGCGACACGCCGAAGTCGGTTGCCGCCCGGATCATCGACTCCCTTGATCGGAACGGCGTGTCCGGTGTGTTTGCCTTGGCCAATTCCTGGCCGCTGGACGTTGATCCTGAGTATGCGCGCATTCTGGATGACTGGATCGCGGCCGGGCACCACATCGGCAACCATACGCATACTCATCCCTTGCTGAACGAAACATCGGCAGAGGATTTCAATCACGACATATCAGTTGCCGATGACTTGCTTGCACCATGGATCAGCAAGGCCCCGCTTCGCGCCTTTCGACATCCACTCGAACTTTGGGGCAACACGGAAGAAAAGCGGGTCGCCGTGAACGCTCATCTGGACCGGCTGGCCTATCGAAGTGCGGGCGTCACGAGTTGGTTCTACGAATGGGAATGGGACCGTGCCTGGCGACAATTGCTCCAAACCGGGCGCACGGAGGAGGCCGAGCGTTTGAAGGCCGAGTTCGTTGACTATGCGGCGGCGCAGGTCGCTCATGATGCCGAGACCTGCAGAACAGTTTTCGGGAATGAGGTGATCGGCATCAGCCTAATCCACCCGGTTGCCTTTTTCACCGAAGTTGCCGATGCGTTCCTCGCCCGGTTGTTCGCCGAGGGCGTCACGTTTGCGCCGCTGTCCGAGGCCCTCGATGATCCGGCCTACCTCCGGTCGGGAACGATCGTCACCGACGCGTTCCAGGTTCACCAGATCAAGATTGCCGCTGCGGATGGCCGTGCCTTGGACGCGGTTCCGCCGACGCACAAGGCCCTCATTGAACGGGTGTTCGAACTGGGGACACCACTGCGACCTTCCCGTCGCGGGATGCTGGTTCAGAACATGCGCGCCAGGGCAACCTGATCGGCAAAAGCCGGGGTATCTTGCCGCTTCGCACCAAAAAGGGGCGACTGCGCACTGATTGGCAATCTCCATGGCAGAGCGAAGCTGTACGTATTGGTTTCTATGCACGTTTGCTTCGGGCTCGATGCGGTCATGCGTTGACGCAGCGTGCAGCCCGTATTCTGCGCCATGCGAAAATCAGCTTTCGTCGATACCGCCTTGCGGGCTCGCGACCGCAGCAAATCACACTCGCCGCCCGAAGCCGCTGAGCGCCGCCTCCGATTGGACGGCATCGTTGTCGCGTAGAGCGGCAGCAGAGGCTAGGCGGAAGTATGGGTCGTTGTAGTAGAAGCTGCCCCGCGGCGGCGTCACCAAGTCTCGGCCTGG
Organism: Hyphomonas sp.; assembly: GCA_041744615.1. Taxonomy (GTDB): domain Bacteria; phylum Pseudomonadota; class Alphaproteobacteria; order Caulobacterales; family Hyphomonadaceae; genus Hyphomonas. Next base: position 1,746 of record JBGTKN010000151.1, read on the forward strand.
CGAACGATGGGCGATCGCGCCCTCGTCAAGGGAAATCGACGTGGGCAGCGAAGTTTGCGCGAGACATCGCACGTCGAGACAAGCCCGCTCGGGACTGCTATCCATCCGGGCAAGGTCGCGAGAGAGGCGGGCGGACGACGGGCTGGCTTCCGGGGTGGACCCCGGAATCCGGAGCGGGGTCCGGTCGGAGTCGGACACGGCGGTCGGGATGGCGGGGCGAAGCGAGAACGGAGACGGTTTTTTCGGGGCGAGTGCCCACCGAAAGGTCCTGAGCCAAACCGCCAAGCCATTGTTTTCCGGTTCCTTTCCGGCTGAAACGTATGCTGGGGGGCGCAGCGCGGGACTTCGCCAGCGACAGGCCGCGTTTTTTGGGAAGCCACCGGAGTCCAGAAGCCGCCTGCGACGCCTGAAATCCCACTGAATTCAACCGCTTGACCGGCCGCGCGGGGTGGACTCCACGCGGATACCGGAGTCCACTTGGAAGCCACCGGACCCCGCCGCGGCGGAGTCCACCACATCAGATGCGGGTCGGGCTTTGATGGGCAGCCCCATGACGCGGCCCCCGTCCGGGCTCCCTATCGTGATCCGAGAACGGCCGCACCGATGCGAGCGCGAACGTCCGGCGGCTCCGCCGCCACGGCGCGCGCGATGGTCAGCAGATCCTGCCTGGCGGCATGGAGCTGGTCG
>JBGTKN010000152.1:0-1648 GCA_041744615.1 Hyphomonas sp.
CACGTTCTTGGCGAACTTCGCGCCTTCTTCGAGGATCTGGTCGATCGTCTCTGGGGTCGCGTCGGCAAAGCCCGGAAGGTTCGAATAGTTGTGAAGTTGCAGCAGCTCATGCAGCACGAACTGCATGTCACGGACGGGGGCATCATAACGGGGCATCGAAGTCGGCTCCTGGCAAACGGGAAGGTTTGGTAGCCTGAATGGCAAAGCGTGTTGGAAAAGTCATTCCAACACGCCCGGTTTATCTACATTTTTATCGGTAGCCGGCTCTCAGACTTCGTCGAGCTGCTTGCGGGCGACCTGCTCATAGGCAGCCGCCTGGCGCTTGGTCTCTTCGGACTGGCCATTGTTGGCGACCAGGTCTTCGAGCCATTCGATCCCTTTATAGAGTTCGTGCAGCGCCGTTTCGATGTCGCCGCGCTGGACTTCCAGTTCGGCGGCCTGCTTGCGGAACTTCTCCAGCATCATCCGCGTCTGGGCCCGTTTGCCGTCATTCAGCGCATACAGGTCGAGGATTTCGCGAATATCCGCCAGCGGCAGGCCGAGGCGCTTCAGCCGCACGATGATGGTCAGGCGGGCGCGGTCGCGGTTGGAATACAGGCGCATCATGCCGTCGCGGGCCGGATGCAGCATGTCCTTGTCTTCATAGAAGCGCAGCGCGCGCGGCGTGACCCCGAATTCCCGGGCCAGCTCGGAAATCGTGTAGGTGCGGGAATCGGCGGCAGAAATGGACGAAATGGTACGATGTTGCATGACGTGGCTCCTCCGTTTGTGACTGCAGTTTTCTTGTATGGGCATTTTACGCGTCGCCTTCCGCGAACGTCAACGTAAATTACCGCTTACGCGAAGGGAAAGAGCAGTGCCGGGTCTCGCTACCAGAGAAAGTCACACAGAATCTTACCTTTAACGCGCCCTTAACAGACACTTGGCATTTCTGAGCGGGTGTAAAGAAATTCGCCGTTCTCCTTAACCTTGTGAGCGGCGCCGGCGTGAGGAGCGGCAGATGAGCCAGACCGGATGGAGCAAGTTCAGCACCGACCAGAGGGCCCGTGACGCCGCGCGCGAAGCGGCCCTGGCGGAAGGCATCACGCTGGGCGAGTATCTCAATCGTCTGCTGACCATGGTCGAGGAGCCCCAGCCGGGCGAGACGTCCTACTCCTATACCCGCCGCACCGGCGCGCCCCCGCCCCCGATGGCGCCCGTGCAGGATTCGGCTGCCACGCTGGACCGCCTGACCCGCCGGATCGAGGCGACCGAAGCGCGCTCCACCCTCGCGATCAACAATATCGACCATGTCGTCAACGGCCTCGCCGCCCGCCTGCAGACCTCTGATCAGACCACGGTCGCGATAGCTAATCACGTCGAAGGCCTGATCGACGAACTGCGCGTCACGCATGAAGCGCTTCAGGCGAAAGTCCGCCGCCTCGAGCAGGACGACCGCGGCCAGCACAATGTCGAAGCCCTACGCGCGCTCGAAGGCGCGCTCGGCAAGCTCGCCACCCATGTCTACGAGGAAGCCGAGCTCACCCAGAACGAGACCGTCGCCATCAAGGGCCGGATCGAATCCGGCTTTTCCGATCTCACCGACCGCGTCGAAAGCATCGAAACGCGCGTCGGCCGCACCCTGTCGGACGCCGCCGCCCGCGTCGAA
>JBGTKN010000153.1:0-2329 GCA_041744615.1 Hyphomonas sp.
CTGCAAGTCGATCGAGCCGAACACTAAATGGCTCACACCCGGCACGCCCGCTATAGCTTCTGCATCGCGTATGCCGCGCGCCGTTTCTATCAACGGCAGGACAACGCCCGCCGCGCACGCCTGCACGATCGCCTTAACGTCCTGCACGCACTCGGCCCTCGGCAGGACGACGCCCCGAATCCCTGGCAACCGAGCCAGTGCGATGTCATCGGCAAACCACTGCGAGCCGGGCGCGTTCACGCGCACCAATATCTCGCGCTCCGGCGTCAGCCAATCGGCCAGGGTCGCCCTTGCAGCGGCCTTGGCTTGCGGCGCAACCGCGTCCTCCAGGTCGATGATCACCGCGTCAGCGCCGGATCCGCAGGCCTTGTCGTATCGATCGGGACGATCGGCAGGGACGAACAGCAAGGAGCGCATTAGAACGACCGCGGCAGTCCGAGCACGTGCTCGGCGACGTACGACAGAATCAGATTGGTCGAAATCGGCGCCACCTGGTACAGCCGCGTTTCGCGGAATTTGCGCTCGACGTCGTACTCGTGGGCAAAGCCGAACCCGCCATGGAACTGCAGGCACGCATTGCCCGCTTCCCAGGACGCCTTGGCCGCCAGGTACTTCGCCATGTTGGCCTGCGCGCCGCATGGCTGGTGCGCGTCGAACAGTTCGCAGGCCTTCCACCGCATCAAATTTGCGGCTTCGACTTCGATGTAGCTTTCGGCAATCGGAAACTGCACACCCTGGTTCTGGCCAATCGGTCGGCCGAACACGACGCGCTGGTTAACGTACTTCGTGACCCGGTCGATGAACCAGTAGCCATCGCCGATGCATTCGGCCGCGATCAACGTCCGCTCAGCATTCAGCCCATCGAGGAGGTACTTGAAGCCTTGCCCTTCCTGGCCGATCAGGCTTTCGACGGAAATCTCGAGATTCTCGAAAAACAGCTCGTTGGTCTCGTGATTGACCATGTTCTGAATCGGCCGCACTGTCAGACCCTTGCCCACACTCTGGCGAAGATCCACCAGAAAGATCGACATGCCCTCGGACTTCCTGGTCACGTCCGCCAATGGCGTGGTGCGCGCCAGCAAAATCATCAGGTCCGAGTGCTGCACACGGGAGATCCATACCTTTTGGCCGTTGATGATGTAACGGTCACCTCTCTTCTGCGCGCTGGTCTTGATCCGGGTCGTATCGGTACCAGTGTCCGGCTCGGTCACCGCCATCGACTGCAGCCGGAGTTCGCCGCTGGCGATCTTCGGCAGGTACTTGCGCTTCTGTGCGTCTGATCCATGGCGCAACAAGGTGCCCATGTTGTACATCTGGCCATGGCAGGCGCCCGCGTTACCACCCGATCGGTTGATCTCTTCCATGATCACCGACGCCTCGGTAAGACCCAGACCTGCACCGCCGTAGTCTTGCGGAATCAACGCGGCCAGCCAACCCGCCTTCGTCAAAGCCTCGACGAAAGCTTCCGGGTATGCGCGTTCCTGATCAATTTTGCGGTGGTATTCGTCAGGAAACCCCGCGCACAGCGCGCGCACGGCATCGCGGATCTCCGGGTAGCGATCGTCGGTGATCTTCATCCCGCGGTTTCGGCAGTGGCCTGCATGGCCAGCGCTCCGTCATGTGCGCGCGCCCACAGCGAGAACGCAGTGTCCGTTTCGGCACGGCCGCACAAGGTAAACGCGTGCAGGTCGAACAGCGGGCTAACCGCCTTGAATTTGAATCCCACGACTTTCGCTGCAGGGCGCTCGAGACGCAGAAGGTTGAGCAGCAACGTGGCGATCAGCGGGCCGTGCACCACAAGCCCGGGGTAGTCTTCTATCGTGGTGGCGTAGCTCCGGTCGTAGTGAATGCGGTGGCCATTGAATGTCAGCGCCGAATAGCGGAACAGAAGTACCGGATCCGGCGTCACGTCGCGCCTGAACGTTTCGTTTTCGGGCGCGCGAGGCGCTGCGGGCGACATCGCGTCCGGAGGCAGGGCATCACGATAGACAATGTCGTGCTCTTCAGTCAGCGCGAGACCATCTGACGTGCTGATCTGATGACGTACGCAGACGAACACCAGTGGGCCGCTGCGGCCCGTCTTGGGTTCGACACTGACAATGTTCGATTCGCGTGTCACGGTGTCACCGACGCGCACCGGCCGATGAAACTGCAGCCGCCCGCCGGCCCACATCCGGCGCGGCAACGCCACGGGAGGCAGAAAGCCGCCTCGTTGCGGATGGCCGTCACGACCGATGTCGCGGGCAAGCCCGCGGGGAAGGAAGTAGAGCCCATGCCAAAGCGGCGGCAGGTCCGAGCCAGGACCCGGCGCGGGTCCTTCAATGTCCAG
>JBGTKN010000154.1:0-7702 GCA_041744615.1 Hyphomonas sp.
GCGGGCGGCATCGTTAGCGCGTCCCGGTCCGTCATCTTCCCGCCGGATGCGCAAGCCGCTTCCTCCCTGTCCGGCTGGCAATTGGCCATCGAGACCGCGATTCTTGCCGCTCGCGATGAACTCCGGCAGGCCGCCCATGCCTCGGCGCTGGCGTAGCGTCACGCCTCGACTTTACCCCGTGAACCGATAGTCTGCGCGCCAACAGACCCCGCCGCTTGTCAGGACGGGGCGCCGACCGGGAGGCACATCATGAACATCAGGATTTTGCGCAGCTGGGCAGGCCCCGCGCTTCTTGCGGGCACCGCGCTGGTGCTGGCCGCCTGCGGCGATCGCCAGACAAGGGCGGCGCAACCCGAAGGCTTCGCTGCCGTCGATACCGCCCGCATCTCGACCGCCAGCGCCGGCGATGAGTGGCTGACCTATGGCGGCACCTATGACGAGCAGCGCCATTCGAAGCTCGACCAGATTAACAAGGACACTGTGAGCCAGCTGGGCGTCGCGTGGACCTATGACCTCGCCACCAATCGCGGCGTCGAATCGACGCCCATCGTGGTCGACGGCGTCATGTACGTCACCTCCGCCTGGTCGGTTGTCTACGCGCTCGACGCGAAAACCGGCGCCGAGAAATGGGTCTATGACCCTGCAGTGGACCGCGCCGTCGGCGTGAAAGCGTGCTGCGATGTCGTTAACCGCGGCGTCGCTGTCTATGATGGCAAGGTCTATGTCGGTGTCATTGATGGGCGTCTCGAAGCCCTCAACGCCGAAACCGGCGCCGTGGTCTGGAGCAAGGTCACCGTCGACCAGTCCAGGCCCTACACCATCACCGGCGCGCCCCGCGTCGTGAACGGCAAGGTTTTGATCGGCAATGGCGGCGCCGAACTCGGCGTGCGCGGATACCTCTCGGCCTATGACACCAGCTCCGGTGATCTCGTCTGGCGTTTCTACACCGTCCCCAATCCGGCTAAACAGCCCGACGGCGCCATCTCGGATGATGCCTTCGTCAAGGTCGGCAATGTCACCTGGGGCGACGAGGGCGCCTGGACCACCGATGGCGGCGGGGGCACCGTCTGGGATTCGATCGTCTATGACGAGGTCAACGACCAGATCATCTTCGGCGTCGGCAACGGCTCGCCGTGGAACCGCACGTTCCGTGACCCTTCCGGCGGCGACAATCTCTTCCTCTCTTCCATCGTCGCGGTGGACGCCGATACCGGTACCTACAAGTGGCACTTCCAGACGACGCCCGGCGACAACTGGGACTACACCGCCACGCAGACCATCATCCTCGCGGACCTGCCGCTCGGCGAGGCCGGGGCCACCCGCCGCGTCGCGATGCAGGCGCCGAAAAACGGCTTCTTCTATGTCGTCGATGCCGCGACCGGCCAGTACATTTCCGGCGACGCCTATGTGCCCGTGAACTGGGCCACCGGTCTCGATGCCAACGGCCGTCCGGTCGAAGTCGCCGCGGCCCGCTATGCCAAGGAACCCTTCCAGCAGACGCCCGGCCCCCTCGGCGGACATAACTGGCAGCCAATGGCCTACAACCCGGATCTCGGCCTCGCGTATATCCCGGCGCAGGAGATTCCGCAGGCCTACGCCGAGGATCCGCGCTTCTCTTCGCGTCCGGTCGGCTGGAATACCGGCATCGACTTCTCTGCCGGTGTCCCTCCCATCGCCCCGCCGGAAGTCGCCAAGATGCTGCGTGCCACTCTCAAGGGACGGCTGATCGCCTGGGACCCCGTCGCCCGCGAACCGCGCTGGACGGTCGAGCACGAGAACGCCTGGAATGGCGGCGTCCTCTCCACAGCCGGTGGCCTCGTCTTCCAGGGCCGCCTCACGGGCGACTTCTCCGCCTTTGACGCCGCGACCGGCGACAAACTCTGGACGCATGAGCTGAAATCCGGCGGCGCCTCCGGTCCGGGCACCTTCATGATCGACGGCGAGCAATACGTGACGATCACCACGGGCTGGGGCTCAGCCTTCGCGCTCGCTGCCGGCTTTGGCTTCGACGAAAAGGTCTCCGCTTCGGTCGGCAAGGTTGTCACCTTCAAGATCGGTGGCACAGCCGAAATTGCGGACACAGCCCTTCCGCCCATCGACAGGACGCCGAAAGCCGCCGCATTTGGCAGCCTCTCGGTCATCTCGGAAGGCACGGTGCACTATGCCCGCAACTGCGCCGTCTGCCATGGCCCGCTTGGCGTCTCCTCGGGCGTGCTGCCGGACCTGCGCTGGTCGGCCATCTCCGGCAACAAGGACGCGTGGAAAGGCGTCGTCCTCGACGGTAATCTTGCGGCCAATGGCATGGTGTCCTTCGCCGATTATGTCACCCCGGACGAAGCTGAAGCGATCCGCGCCTATGTGCTCACGCAGGCGCACGCGGCGACGAACGCCGGCGGCTCAGAATAGACGCAATGCCGGCCTGATCGATTCGTCAGTAGCGCAGGGGCCCGGACAAGGTTAGTCTGGGCCCTATGCACATTCTCCTCGGTCTGATCACCGTCCTCGCCGCCATCGGCATCTGGGTCTGGCGGCTCCAGATGGCAAAGCGCGGGCTTGATGCTGCCGCGGATATTGCGCAGACCGTCGCCAATGCCCCGCGCCGGCTCGCCTTCCGCTACAAGATGGGCAAGGGCGGGCTCGACCTGATCGACGATCCGCGAGAAGCCGCCGCCATCATGATGATGCAGTTGGCGCTTGCGCGCGGCGGGCCGTTAACCCCCTTGCAGGGCGACGTCATCGAAGGCGAGATACGTGAGCATTTCCGGTGCACGCCAGGCGAAGCCGAAGAACTGGCCGCGCATGCCGCCTGGGTCTCCCAGTCCTGTCCACCCGCGAAGCTGACCATGACCCAGCTGAGCAAGTTGATCGTCAACGACACGCAGCTCGGGCCGAAGGAAGTGATCGATCTCGACGCGATGCTGGTCGCGGTGTCCGAAGCCGAGGGCGTGCCGACCCGCGCGCAGCTCGCGCTCCTGCAGGTTTACCGCGACATGGCAGGCCTGAAGACCTGATCTTGCGCCCTCCGGAGCGCTGGTCTAGGCGGGGCCATGAGCTACGACGCCCGGGTCTGGAACGATAACTGGATGAACTTCTCCGTGCTGCGGCACGGCGCGTTTGACGGATTTCTCGTCACCTCGAAGAATTCCGGCACCCATTGGGTCAAGTACATGTTCGCCGTCGCCCTCGCCGACACGTTCGGCGTCGAGCGGCCGAAGTACTTTTCAGAAGACGCCGTTCGCCCCTATATCGGCTGGCCGAAGGACGAGACCGTCCATCCGCAATTGCCTCGCCTCGCCTTCAGCCACACGATTCCACACCGGCTGACCGACTGGCGTTGGGCGCGCGGCCTCGCCGGCCTGCCGCCTTATGCGCTCTGCGTGCGCCATCCGATGAGCATCCTCGCCTCGCATCATGCGAAATGGGAATATGACATCCAGGTGGACTGGCTTGAGTATCTGAAAGGCGATCCTGACGGAAAACGCTACCGCTGCGATCTCTACTGGCTCGCCCGTTTCTGGAACCGCTGGGGCGAGGTCGAAGCGAGATTTCCCGCTTCGATCCTGCGCGTCCAGTACGAACAGACGCGCGCTGATCCGTACGCGACCCTTGAGGCGATTGCGCGCCACTGGATGATCCAGCTGACGCCGGATTCCATCGCCGCAGCGGTCGTGGCCGGCACTAAGGAGGCGATGGCGCTGAAGGTCGATCCGAAGGCCGAACCCAATGTGTTGCAGAACCGGCAGCAATCCCTGGCCGCGCTGTTTTCCGGCGAAGCCATGGACATCTATGCCCGCCGCGTGCGCGACCTTTTCGACTACGATCTCGGCTATGACTTCATGACGCCGCCGGCGGCTTGAGATAGCCGCTCGAGCGGCCATCCGGCCCATAGCGGATCCACCAGGGCTCGGCCTTCGCCTCTTCTTCCAGCTTCAGAAATAGCGGATCTTCGAGGACCGCCGACGCATAGTCGGCCGCCGCGCCGGCAAGGGGCAGGCCGTAGGTGCGAAAGCGCGTCACGACCGGCGTGTAGAAGGCGTCAGCCGCAGACCAGGCGCCGAACAGGAAGGGGCCGCCCTTGCCATATCTTTCGCGCAAGCCGCTCCACATGGCCTGCAAACGGTTGATGTCGGCCTCCAGCGCGGCCGTCATGTCCGGAGCGGGCTGGCGTGCGCGGATGTCCATCGAACAGGCGTTGCGGATGGCGGCAAAGCCAGCGTGCATCTCGCTGGAAACGGCGCGTGCAATCGCCCGCGCTCCGGAGTCTACTGGCCAGACTTCTCCGGGCGGGGCCCATTCGGCAATGAACTCGGTGATGGCGAGGCTTTCCCAGATATCGATTCCGTCCCACATCAGAAGCGGCACTTTCGCGGTCGGGCTGATCGTCTTCAGCTGAGCGGTCGTCTCGGGAAAATCGAGGGGCACGATGACTTCCTCGACCGGCAACCGGACCTTCCGGGCCACCAGGAGCGGCCGAATCGACCAACTTGAGTAATTCAGGTTGCCGGAAACGAACCGCCTCATGACGACTTTCCCTCACCTATTGCCCAACGGGTCTCATTTATCATCACACGGCCGAACACGCCCGCCTGCGAATAAGGGTCGGCCGCATTGAGGGCGGTGGCTGCATCTAGACTTTCGGCCTCGATCAGAAAAACCGATCCGACCATCCGGCCTTCGGGGTCGAGCAGGGGGCCTGCCATGCGCAACGCCTGACCTAGCCCGGCGGCCCATTCAAGGTGTGCCGGCCGCGTGGCCGCGCGGCGGGCGGCGCCGTCTGTTTCATTATCGAGACAGTGCAGACAAAACAGCGCCATCGAAAAGTCCTCCCTTGAGTGATCCGGCCGCTATCGCACAGGCTTCGGGGCCAGACCATCGGAGCAATGTCCCCGGAAACAAGTGGCCGCTGAATACTATATTGATTGTTCAGTGCTTTTGTGCATACTGGCCGGATGAGCCCGAACCCGACCGATGATACCCGCCTGATGATCCTCCACGCGGCTGTGGAGCGCATCCTTCACTACGGCTATTCGAAGACGACGATGGCGGAGATCGCCCGCGACTGCAACATGTCGGCCGGCAACATCTACCGCTTCTTCGCCTCAAAGCTCGATATCGCCGAGGCGATGGCCCACAAGTTTAACGACGAGGCTTATGAGACCTTTGCCCGGATCGTGGCGCGCAGGGATACGGCCACCAACCGCCTGCGAGAGTTCTTTCACTATGATCTTGCCCGTACCTACTCGGCGATCGAGGACGAGGCCAAGATCCTCGAAGTAGCCGAGGTCCTGAGCAAGGACCGGCCACTCTACATGAATGACAAGCTCGCCCGCGAGCGCGTCTACATGGTCCAGATCTTCCGCGACGGGGTCGAAAGAGGCGAGTTCCGCCCGATCGCCAATCCCGACGAGACCGCTGAGATGTGGCAGTCTGCACTTATGAAGTTCCGCTTCCCGCAACTGTTCTCGAAGCTGACCCTTCCGAAACTGCAGCGCGAACTGGACGGCGTGATGGACCTGCTGCTGGCGGCCGTCTCTCCGGGTGCAGCCGTTCCGGCCCCCTGGGAAGGCATTCCGCCGCCATTCGACGAGGCTTGCCCGGTCACCGGACTGCCCCTCGAGCATGTGAGTAAATCTGAAAACGCTGATTAATGAACGAAAACGATTTTGTTCATTGACCAGCGTTCAGAGCGGTGCTAGATAAGGCTCATGGACAGCAGCGGTTGCGGTCCACCGATCCAAAGAGCCCACGCCATGACCACCTCCCGCCAAGAAGCCCGCCAGTCGCTCCTGTCTTTCCTTGCAGCCATCCCGGCCGCTGCGCTGAGCATCTGGGCCGTTTTCGGCCTCGCCAATTTCGTAGCCTGAGCCGGACTTGAGCCCGGCGCGACCTGCCGCGATCCGGCAGACGCCAATCTCCCGCACCCGGCGCACCGCCCCTGACGCGCCCTTGCGGGATACTGCCGGGACCTGAGGCTTTCCCCTTTCCCTCAGGTCCCGGTTTTTTCTTTTGTTCTTTCAAGGCACAGAAGAAAGAAATCGACCGCTTCGGCGATCCAGTCCCGGTCCGGACCAGGGCCGCAGAGGGAAGGGTGGTGCGGCGCAGGCTCACGTGCCTGCAGCAGTGTTGCAAACCGTTGCGGCCCTGTGGTCATGTTCACGAAGAGGCGCGCCAATCCGCCCACCGTATTCGCGTCCGCCCCTTGCGTCAGAAGATAGTCTGCGACCCGCGATTCCGCCCGGGCGATGACCTCGCGGTGCAGCAGCGCGCCGAGATCGGCAAACCGTTCGGCCTCGCTCATCACCACGCGCTGCAGCCGCACGGCGCCGCGCCAGGTGCACAGGTCGCTGAGCGCCGATGCATAGGCCTCCAGCTGAGGCCTCTGCTCGCCGGCCGGGTCGATCACCGGCAATTCGGACAGGAACAGGTCGACCGCCCGCTTCACCGCGGCCCCGAACAACTCTTCCTTGTTGGTGAAGTGGGCATAAACCGTCCGCTTGGTGGTGCGCGCCAGAGCGGCCACCTCATCCATCGAGGCATTCTCGTAGCCCCGCTCGATGAAGGTTGCGATTGCGGCCCGCAAGATTGCTTCGGCAACGGGCAGGCCGTCGATACTCTTCATAGTGTCATACTCCGTTCGACATCGGGCGGCCGCAGCCGAAAAGCGCATTGACGACCCAACAAGTATACTATACGGTATAGTATATCCAGTCCAAGGCAACCCGTTTGCACCTGTGTCACTGGATCATGCCTGCAATTCAACCCCGAACAGGAGTCCCTTCCATGCCTGAACCCGACCTAGCGCGCCGCACCTTCCTTGCCGCCTCTACACTTATTCCCGGCGCCCTTGCTTTTGGCGCTGCGGCGTCTGCCGACTCCGCCGACGCCCGGATGGCGGCACCTTCCGGCGCCGGCCGGACGGCGATCGTCACCGGATCGTCCCGCGGAATCGGGGCAGCGACCGCTCGGCGCTTGGCCCGTGACGGATATGCCGTCATGGTCAATTGCCTCGTCAACCGCGACCTCGCCGCCGCCGTGGTCGCCGAAATCGAGGCCGCCGGCGGCACGGCGATCTGGCGACAGGCCGATGTCGCCGATCCGGCCGCGGTGAAGGCGATGTTCGAGGCGACCGAGGCGGCCTATGGCGGCATCGATGTGGTGGTCAGCAATGCAGGCATCATGAATGTTGCCCCCTTCGCCAGCATGACCGACGAGGCCTTCGACCGGATGATGGCGACCAACCTTCAGGGCGCCTTCAAAGTTCTGCGCGAATCGGCCCGCCGCGTGCGGGAGGGCGGGCGCATCATCAGCCTCAGTTCCACCTCCGTGCTCAACAAGCATCCGACGCACGGACCGTATGCCGCGACCAAGGCCGCCCAGGAAATCTTCTCCGGCTGCCTTGCCAAGGAACTTGCCGGACGGCGGATCTCGGTCAACGCGGTCGCGCCCGGTCCCACCAATACGGCGCTGTTTCGCGCGCCGCCGGAGCTGCGCCAGCAGGCGGCCGAGCGTACGCCTTATGGCCGCCTCGGCGAGCCGGATGACATTGCCAATGCCATCGCGGCGCTCTGCGCGGCTGACGGCGAATGGATTAATGGCCAGCTCGTGTTTGCCAATGGCGGTTTCATGTGACGGCGCCGGGCGCCGGGTGTCAGGCCTTGGCGCCCTTGTGGCCGCCGCCATAGACCGGGGCGCTGAGCGCCGC
>JBGTKN010000155.1:0-4568 GCA_041744615.1 Hyphomonas sp.
CCGAAGCGGACACCGCATTGCCACTGATGCCGCCTTCCGAGCAGGTGATCCAGGATTACCAGACGACGCGGATGTCCCTGAAGGCGCATCCGATGCATTTTCTCCGCGACAGTTACCGGGCGCGGCAGATTCTTCCGACGGCGGAGGCTGTGCGTATCCCGAATGGACGGCGCGTCCAGACCGCCGGGCTTGTTCTCGTGCGCCAGCGGCCGGGGTCTGCCAATGGTGTTGTCTTCATCACCATCGAGGATGAAACGGGAATTGCTAACCTGGTGGTCTGGCAGCGCGTGATGGAGCGCTTCCGGCCCGTCGTCATGGGCGCGCGCATCCTGCACGTGAAAGGCCGTGTCCAGACGGCAGACAATGTGACCCATATCGTTGCCGAACAATTGTTCGACTGCACGTCCGACCTGTCCCTGCTGTCGGAAGATACGTTGAGCGATCCGCTGAAAGGCGTGCTCGCCAATGCGGACGAAGTTGCCCGCCCCGTCGCCGAGCGCAAGGGTCCAGGGCCGCGGCGGGAGATGTCACATCATCCGCGCGATGTGCGCGTGATCCCCAAGAGCCGGGATTTTCACTGAATCTGCGTCAAGTGCGCGTCAGGCCATGGCGCGCGAACGACCGGCCGGATCCAGCGGCGCGACTTCGACTCTGTTGAGGCCATTCTGCTTGGCCCGGTACAGCGCCAAATCGGCCCGCTGAAGTGTTGGCAGGATGTCGATATCGGCAAAGGAGGGCTCGCTGATGCCGATGCTGATCGTCACTGCGAACGGCCCCTCCTTGCCCGGGAAGTTCAGTTCACTGATGGCATCCCTTAACCGGTTGCCAAGGACCGCAGCGCGGAGAGGCTCTGTCTCCGGAAGCACGAGAGCGAACTCCTCTCCGCCGAGACGTCCAAGAAGGTCCTCATCACGAATGTTGTGCGTCAGGCAAGCCACCAGGCGCGTCAGGACTTCGTCGCCGATTCCATGGCCATGCATATCATTGACCCGCTTGAAGTGATCGATGTCGAGCATCATCGCTGTCAACGGCTTCGCATGCCGGCTCGCGCGCAGAACTTCCCGCTCGGCAAACCGGAAGAAAGCCCTCCGGTTGAGCGCCTTGGTCAAAGGATCGGTCATCGCCATGTCGAAGAGATCGCACTTGTCGTGCTCGGCTTCGACAAGGTCCCTGACGGCGTAGCGCGCTGCGCTGCGGACACAGATGTCCTGACTGACAATCGCCGCGAAGTTCTCGAGCAGGTCCATCCGGTCGGCGCCAAACGTGTTCGGCTTGATATCGATCAGGCACAAGGTGCCCAGACGCTTGCCATCAGGGTCCCTGAGGGGGGCGCCTGCGAAGAAGACAATCCGATGCGGCCCCGAGACAGCTGGATCATCTGCGAAGTGCGGATCGTCCCGAACGTCGGTCACGGCGAAGGCAGTTTCGGACAGACCCGCCTGCGCGCAGAATGCCTCGATTGCTTCGGAATCAGCCCCATCTATTCCGTATCCCGATCTGTACCAGTTTCGGTAACGTTCGTTCAGGCAGGTCAGGACGATGGGAACGCCGAGCGCCAGGGCGGCGGTTTGGGCAATCTGGCCCGCCACGTGAACTTCCGATCCATTCAGGATTCGGTAGCGCTGCAGGACTTCACTCCGCTGCTGTTCGAACCTGAGGGGCGGATAAATCATTTTTCTCGTCTTTTTCGCGGAACGAATTCAGACGCTCAGACATAGATAAGGCTCGTTTAGCAAAGGTTAGCGAGCGATAAGCCCGCGATCGCCGCTACTCCAGCGGATTTCCGAGCAACAGCCGGCCCGGCTCAGGACGCTTCAACCAGAGTGCGAAGCTCGCGCCGAAGGATCTTTCCAATCGGTGACTTCGGAAGCTCGTCGACAAAGTGTATTTTCCTCGGTCGTTTATAGCCTGTCAGGTTCTGGGCGCAGTGGGCCAGCACGTCCTGAGCCGACAGGCTGTTGTCGCGGCGCACTACGAAGGCGTGCAACTCTTCGTCGGAATTTGCGACCTTGATCCCGGCGCTGGCTGCCTCCAGAATTCCCGGGCAGGCATTCAATGCTTCGTCGACTTCGTTCGGAAAGACGTTGAATCCCCCCACCAAGACCATGTCCTTGGCGCGGTCGACGATCTTGAGATAGCCGTCCGAATCAATTGTCCCGATATCGCCGGTCCGCATCCAGCCATCGACAAAGGCGGCGGCGGTTTCGTCCGGGCGGTGCAGGTAGCCCGACATCAGCTGCGGCCCCCTGGCGACCACTTCTCCCACGTCGCCGGTCTTTCCGAACTGGCCGTCGTCAAGGAGAATCCGGATCTCGGTTCCGGGCAGAGGCAAACCCGCCGTGCCGGGACGTTCGCGCTCGTCCGGAGGATTGATGGTCAGCAATGTGGTTGCCTCGGTCATGCCGTAACCCTCGATGACCTGCGCGGAGGTCATATCGCGCCAACGTCTACCAATCACCGGATCAAGCGCCGCGGCGCCGGAAATGGTGAGCGAAAGCTGCGGGGGACGCTGCTGGAACCAGGGCTCCTCCATGAGCTTGGCGAAAAGCGTGTTCACACCCGGGAAGATGTCGGGGCGAAACTTTTCAAAGCTCTTCTTGAGGTTCGATAGCGGCCTCGGGCTGGGCACAAGCACGATATGCACACCGTGGCGCAGTGCGATGACAGACGCGAAAAGACCGAACACATGATAGACCGGCAAGGCGAGCAGCATCGTCTGCCCGTGCAGTGTGGCAAGGCTCGGCGCGAGACTGACGAACTGGTCGATATTCGTAACGAGACCCGCCTCTGTGAGGCGAACGCCTTTCGATGTGCCGGTAGTGCCGCCAGAATACTGGTAGATGGAATCGCGGTTCGCCGGCAGGTCTTCCGTATACGCTGCAACCGGAGCGGTGAATTTCGCGCCTTCCGCGATCGCCTGACGCAAAGTCACGTGGTCTGCTTTCAGCGGGCGCTCGAGACGCTTCACCTTTCTCAGAAGAAAATCAAGTCCGTGACGTTTCAGTCCAGGAAAGAAGTCCGTCAGCGAGATCGAGATGATCTGTCTGACACCGGTGCCTGTCGCTGCTGCATCAATCGTGTCGGCAAACAGGACCGAACCGATCAGAACTTCGGCCTTGCAATCACGCAGCTGCCGGCGCGTTTCCGCTTCTGTGTAGAGCGGATTGACGTTCGACAGAACCAGTCCGGCCCGCAAGACGCCCAGCAGGCAAACGACATAGCTGATGCAGTTGGGCGACTGGACGGCGACGACCGTGCCCGGTTGCAGCATCAGGCTTTCTCGGAAATAGCGCGCGAGATTGGCCGAGTGGCGCTCGACGTCGGCAAAGGTAAGACTTGCCGACACGCCGTTGGGCAAGGCGGTTGTCAGGAAGGGCTGTGCCGCATGTGCCGCCGCCGCCTCCCGTACAATGGCTTCCAAGGGTTGAGGCACATAAGCTGCCAGCCCGGCTTGGAACTCCCGTGCCTCTGCGTTGTATGCGCAGAGGTGGGGCGCGTCGGCAAGGCGGTGTGCATTCTGGAGATCGCGGGCAAGCATGAGGGTATCGCAGCTGTTAAGGACCCTTCGATCCTGTCACATTTTGGTTTGCGTCCTGCTCAACACCGTCCCCAATCTGTCGCTGTTGCGATAACTTCTTGGTAAAGAACCCGGTCGCAGAAGAACTACAAACCTCCGCCCCTGAGCCACATACAGGTTGATGGCTGAAGTATGCTGGTCCAGGCTTCCGAGAACGAAGTTGTTGGCGGCATCCGAATAATTGCGTTACGACGTCAGGAGGCTGGTCAGGTCCCCAGCAACGGTCCGGTCGCGTAGTTCGGCCGCCTCGTGCCCATCGAGGGCGGCGTCACGGGCGATCGGCAACTCGCCCTCGCGGGCTGCATTCGCCTCGATGGCTTTCAGACTTACATCGACATCCCGCAAGGGCTCAGCATCGCCTGGCGGGATCCCGCCCCTTGCCCAGCCCGCCGGGCTTCTGCGCCGTCCAGCTGGCGTTCGAGACGTCCGCCGGCAAAGATGGTTGCCGCAACCGAAGCCAAGAGTGAACCCACGATATCCCCTCCGACGATCAGCAGGCTTGAGACTCCTGCACTGAGACCCGTGTTCGGGAAGAAAGCTGCGCGCGCCGCCTTGATGTTGGCGTCCGCGGCGCGCAAGGGCGCTTCGGCTTGCATCAGGTCCGGCCGCCGCCGGAGCAACTGATGCCGGCACGAAGCAAAAAGGGCGGACCGATCGGGTCCGCCCTTCTGTTTTTCTACGGGGCTCCGGCCTGTCTATGCTCGGAGCAGCCTGTTGGCTGGATTACCCGAGATCGAAACGGCCGAGGTTCATCACCTTGGTCCAGGCGGCCACGAAGTCATGGACGAATTTCGACTGACCGTCGTTCGAACCATAGACTTCGGCCAGCGCCCGCAGCTGCGAGTTGGAACCGAACACGAGATCGACACGGGTGGCCGTCCATTTCGGCTGACCGGACTTGCGATCCGTGCCCTGATAGACACCGTCCGCAGACGGCTGCCACTTCGTGCCCATGTCGAGCAGGTTGACGAAGAAGTCATTCGTCAGCGTT
>JBGTKN010000156.1:0-2210 GCA_041744615.1 Hyphomonas sp.
ACTTTCCTCGACGGGCTGTCTCCGCGCCGGCCGAATGTGCGCCAGTGCCGGGCGCTGGGAGAGGGCCTCGCGAAGATGCACGTGGCGCTCGCGGACTTTGCCATGTCGCGCGAGAACGCGCTGGGTCCGAAAGCCTGGGCGCCGCTCTGGGCGGGCCGGGCCGGGGATGCAAATGCTTTGCAGGCGGGGCTTTCCGATACCGTGGAGGCGGCGTTCGTTGATATCCTGCAGGCCCGCAGCACGTTTGCGGACCTGCCGCGTGGGACGATCCATGCGGACCTCTTTCCGGACAATGCCTTCTTCCTCGGAGACGAGTTTTCCGGGGCCATCGATTTCTACTTCGCCTGCACTGATGCGCTCGCCTATGACCTGGCCGTCTGCCTCAATGCCTGGGCGTTCGATGAGGGTAATGCGGGCGACGCGTCACGCCTCGAGTTCAACTTCTCCAAGGGTGCAGCGCTGATCGCCGGCTACCAGTCCGTCCGCCCCCTGAGCATTCCGGAGCGGGGCGCCCTGCCCGTTCTGTGCCTTGGCGCGGCGATGCGATTCTTCCTGACGCGGCTGGTGGACTGGACTTCGACCCCGGCCGGCGCCTTGGTGCGGCCCAAGAACCCTCTTGAATATGCCGCACGCCTCGCGTTCCATCTGCGAATGAAGGGTGCGGAAGGATACGGGGCATGAGCCGGGCGGCGGACAGCGAACACGAGCTTCCCGCCTATGCAACAACGCCCCGGCCGAAACGGGTGAAGCGGATCCGGCTGGCACTGCTGGTCGCGTCATTTGCGGCCTGCCTGAGCGTAACGCTGATGGGATATGTATTCCTTGGGCTGACGCAACTTGCGTTCGGGATTCTCAGCTGGAACGGGCTGGCGGTTGGCGAGGCGGGTTTTCTCGGCGGCGTGCGGGCCGGGCTGCAGCTCGCGGCGCTGAACTTCTTCCTGTTCTTCATCACGGTGCCGGCGGCGGCGCTGGCACTGGGTCTGTCGATCGGGCGGCTGCCACACCGGGGCATCACGGCGCTGCCACCCTACCTGCGCTGGGGCGCGATCTGGGGCGCGGTGCTCGTCGGGGGCACGACCTTCTTCTTCGGCTGGTTTGGCGGAGCGGCCTCGGCGGCCGGCGCCCTGATGGCGGGCGCCGCTGTTGGCGGGATGGCAGGCGGATTGTGCGGCTTCCTGGTACACCGCATCGTCGCGCCGGGGCGGCAGTTGACAGATGTGGACCTCAACGTTTTCTGAGCGGCTTGACGCGTCTGACGAAGCGGGCCACCTCGCGGGACATGACCGATATGATCGAAATCTGGACCGACGGCGCATGCAGCGGCAACCCTGGCCCGGGCGGCTGGGGCGCTATCATGCGCGCGGGCGATCATGTGAAGGAACTGTATGGTGGTGATCCGGCGACGACCAATAACCGGATGGAGATGATGGCCGTGATCGAGGCGCTGAACGCGTTGAAGAAGCCGTCGAAGATCACGCTGCATGTGGACTCCACCTATGTGAAGGACGGCCTGACCAAATGGATAAAGGGCTGGAAACGCAACGGCTGGAAAACCGCCGACAAGAAGCCGGTCAAGAACCAGGACCTCTGGATGGCGATGGAAGAGGCCTGCGCGCGCCATGACATCACCTGGAAATGGGTGAAGGGGCATTCGGGCGACCCGAACAATGACCGTGCCGATGAGCTGGCCCGTCAGGGTACGGACGAGGCGCGCGGGCGCAAATAGCGCCTCACCCGTGAACCGAGTTCAGTAGACGATGGCAAAAGAAAACGCCCCGGCTGAGCCAGGGCGTTTGTAACATTTTCGAGAGAGGCGTCTCAAGCGGCGACTTCGATTTCGCCTGTCTTAGACGCCGGGCGGGGGTCCCGGAGCACATAGCCGCGGCCCCAGACAGTTTCGATATAGTGGTTGCCGCCGGTCGCCAGCTGCAGCTTCTTGCGCAGCTTGCAGATGAACACGTCGATGATCTTCAGTTCCGGTTCGTCCATCCCGCCATAGAGGTGGTTGAGGAACATCTCCTTGGTGAGCGTCGTGCCCTTGCGCAGCGAGAGCAGTTCGAACATCGCGTATTCCTTGCCGGTCAGGTGGACGCGGTCGCCTTCGACTTCGACAGTCTTGGCATCAAGGTTGACGAGGATTTCGCCGGTGCGGATGACGCTCTCGGCATGGCCCTTGGAGCGGCGCACGATGGCGGTGATGCGGGCGATCA
>JBGTKN010000157.1:0-2913 GCA_041744615.1 Hyphomonas sp.
CGAGGAAGCCGTGCTGGCGGCCAAGTGAGTTCTTCTTAGAGACGCCCGCGATTGAAAATGGCTGGCACGGGAAACCGGCCAGCAGCACATCATGGTCCGGAATTGCGTCAGTGGGTATCTGCGTGATGTCACCGTGCGGAGGGTGATTGTCGCGGAAGTTGGCGGCGTAGGTTTCGTGCGCGAACTTGTTCCACTCGGAGGTAAACACACAGTGCCCGCCGATGGCGTCGAAGCCTTTGCGGATACCGCCGATCCCGGCGAACAGATCGATGAAGTTGAACCGCGTGCCCGAGGTTGCGGGCGCTGACCCGGCCATGGAAGCTAGCAGCAGCGCCGCCGCCTCCCTCGGTTTCCCGACTCCAGCTTCCCAGCGCTGAAGCTGGCGCAGGCTGTAGCCGGTCAGGCCAGCGGCATCCTCCAGGGAAAGACCGGCACGGACACGAAGAGCCGCGAATTCGTTGAGCATACTACCTCTGGGACATTTTGCGACACAGTGTCGCAGTCAATCCGAGATGGCAAGCTTGAAACCGGATAATGTTCGCCGTTTGTCCAGTAGGCTTATGGCTGCACAAAATGGCGCATGCAAGCGGGGCACATTCGAAGTCCGGTTATCAGAGCCAAGCTACAGCCACATCCGTTCTCCCAAGCCTTCCCTGAGCCTAGGGTCCGGTTTTAGCATTTCGCCCGATAGCGTGGGATGGCCGCTTATGGGTGGTTTCCTGCCGTCCGGCAGATCAAAAGAAGCCCATCAGCTTGAACCCGGCGATCACGAGAACCAGACCGAGCGCCTTCATGATCAGCGGCGTGTCGAACTTGATCCCCAAGGTCGTCCCGACCAACGCGCCTGCCAGCGTGCTCGCCGCGAACAACGGTAGACTGGGGGGTAGCGCTTGAACGGAAGCGATGTTGCCCCCAAGCCCTGCAACCGAGTTGCAAAGGATGAACACGGCGGCCACTCCAGAGGCGATCTTCGGGTTCGACCAACCCAGCAACAACAATACTGGTGAAAGAAAGATACCTCCGCCTGTCCCTGTAAGACCTGACAGCAAACCGATCCCGGCTCCAACCAACACGGCGACGATGATGGGAGGGTCACGCGGCTCGGCTGCTGCCTTGATCTCACGAGGCCACAGCATACGTGCTGCTGCTATCCAGAGAATGGCACCGACCAGTGGCCGATAGAGTTCACCGGGAAGTTGGATGGCACCTCCCAACACTGCAAACGGCAAGGCACCGATCAGGAACGGCCAGAGCGTTCGCCAGCGGAAAAGCCCGGCCTTCACATAGCGAACCGACGTGAAGCTCGCGACAAGCACATTCAAAACGAGCGCCGTGGGGCGCATGACCAAAGGTGGCAGACCGAACAGCGCCATGAGTGCAAGGTAAGCTGATGCCCCCGCGTGCCCCACCGAAGTGTAAAGCACGGCTCCCAAAAACATGCATGCAGCGAGCGTGAGATCAACTGTTGTCACCGGCGCCTACTGCACAATCTGGCCTACGGCGGCAATGGGGTCGCGTCCTGAATGGCAGGAATTTTTCAGAAGCGAGGCAAAGCCGCCACGCCGCTTTTGGGATCGCCGACCGGGCCTCCGAGCAATGCGTCGCCTATCGACCCAGTCCCAGTCGTTTACGCCTACCAAATTGAACGTCAGGTTCCACCCGAAGCCGTCGTGCCGCTTTGGAAATCGCCCATCGGCCCCGATCATGACGGCATTAGAGTGAATTTCTCCAGTTTTCACCCGTGCACCGCAGCCCACGCATTCCAGACACGCAATCCGCTATTGACATTCATTCGCAATATCAGCAGTGCTCCCGGATGTTTGCCAATTCGGGGCCTTTATGACGATTTTCCACCGCTCGATCTCGCTGACAGCTTTCGCCATCGCATCTGTCTCATTCGTGCCCGTAACCGCAGTCGCGCAGTCGCAAGTCGAACCGCGCGATGAGCGAGAAGCTGAATCCGAACGTACAGTTTCACAGAAGGCTGTCGAGGGCATCCTGGTGGTCGGTAAGCGCGAAAGCGGTTACCGCTCCGAAAGCCAGTCGGGTGGCACATTCGGCGAGCAAAGTATCCTTGATACGCCCTTTTCGGTGACCGTGATCCCACAGGAATTGCTTATTGATCAACAGGTGCGCTCGCTCGGCGATATCGCCCGCAACGATCCCTCGACCATCGTCAGCACGCCGCCGGGCTTCAACGACACAGTGAATGTGCGCGGCTACAACCTCGACAACTCGTCGAGCTACCGGCGCGAGGGGCTGATCTTCCAGAACCAGGTGCAGAGCCCGTTCGAGAACAAGGCTGCAGTGGAGATTGTCAAAGGTCCGACCGGCGTCCGGTATGGTTTTACGCCCCCGGGCGGCATCATCAACTACGTGCTCAAGCGCCCGACACCGACCGCCTACAGCTTCGCCCAAGCCTTTGGTGACAGCTATGGCGGGTACGGCGTGCACGCCGATGTCGGCGGGCCGGTCGGAAACAACCTCGGTGTGCGCCTCAATGCGGTGGCGGCGCGCGAGGCGACGTTTGTCGATGGCGTCGCGGGAGGACGTTATCTCGCAAGTGCGCTGGTCGAGTGGAAACCGGCCGACAACCTGGTGGTCGATTTCGAATTTGAGTACCAGTCCCGCGACCTTGAACAGCAATCCATCATTAGTTTCGGATCCTTTGCTCCCAGCGTTACCCCCGAACAGCGTCGTCAGGTGCTGGACAACTTCGATCAGACCACCTTCCTCGGGCAGGACTTCGGGACCTATCCCACGTCGAACGTCATCGGCTCGGCAGGGCTGAAGTGGGAATTCGCGTCAGGCTGGATGTTGCAGGCACGCGCGCAGCAGATGCGCCTCGAACGCGACCAGCAAGGCGTCGGCATCCGCGCCGGCACACTGCAAGCAAACGGTAATTACACCGCC
>JBGTKN010000158.1:0-17814 GCA_041744615.1 Hyphomonas sp.
CGGACCGGTAAAGCCGCCCCATCCGCACCCGTCCGCCAAACCGGCTATCATAACCCCCGAAATCCCGGAAATTGCGAATCGTTTCAAAAGCGAGCAGGCGCGGGCGTGTCTGTGTCATACGCCGGAGGTAATTCGCGCGTGGCCCGGCGTCCAGTGACATTGCCGTGTCACGCCGGGGCAAGCGCCCTAGGTCAGGCAGCTCCGGGCACGTAGACCGGCGACTGATACTCATCCGTCAAGAACTTGCTCTCCAGCAGCACGCCAAACGACGTCTGCATGTCAAACCGCCCGTTCACTGCAAGACTGCTCACCGCACTGCCATGATCGGCAATCAACCCGGTCTGCAGGTCTGCCACCCGCTGACCCGAACTGCCAAATCTCAGCGGTTGATATCCTGCTTCGAAGTCTGCCCCGCCATGATAGGCCAACGCCGCTTCAAGCCCCGTCAGCAACATGTACTGGTAATTCGTCTGGCTGCCCGAAGCCGGCGCTGCGCCCGATTCGTCGACCGTGCCGGCAAACCTGCGGAAAGCGTCCCAAGCCCCCTTCGTCTTGAGCCGCTCCGGTTTGATATAAGTTCCGTGCACCACCTGGCAGCCAGCCGAATCGAAAACGTCCGAAAGTCCGGCCGCATGAATGTTGTGAGCCGCGCCGCGCGTCCAGGCCGTCGTCGGCAGAAACGGATCGTAGGTCAGCTCCGCCGCCGTGCGTAGCACCGCGTAACGGTCTTCGTTCATCCGCAACGCGCCGCGCTGAATGCTCGCGGGCTTGCTCGCCTTGTGATCCCCGCGAATGTAACGATAGAGCCCCGTCGGCAGAAGGCTGGTGCCATTGCCCTGCTCGGCAAGGCTCGAATACATGTTGTGCGCCGCCGGAACGGTCGATGACCGAAACAAGGCAATCTGACGGTCACTGGGGCGCCAGAGTCCGACGAGGCATTTCGGCGCCAGATGCGTCGGCGCCTCCACCACGACCGCATGTTCCGCTGCCCAGCCCGCCTCTTCGCCGCCGGCCGCCATGCGACACCCGCGCAGGCCAAACACGATGACTGGGTCCGTGCTGTTCAGGGTGAAAGCATTTCGATCCGCCAGCTTAGTGAGGAGATCCGAAGACAACACGAATTCCGGCGCGGCGAGGCCATAGCCTGCCAGGTGCAGGTAGTCCGGCGCCCGGGTCAACGACGGCCAGACCGGCATCGGCCGTTCGCTCGCCGGTACATTCCTGTATTTGCGGGCGGCATAGGCATCCCTGAGCGCCTGCGTCAGCGGCGGAACCGGGAAGATCGAGGACATCGAATTGGGCGTGATCACCGACCGTGTGCTGAAGCCCGTCCCTTCCGCCAGCACCGTCTCGATCTCGTCGGCGCCGAGCGCTGCGAGAGCCTCGATTTCCAACAGCGCGGTCTCGGCCAACTCCTCCGCGCTCAGATCGTCCGGATCGCCGGGCGGAACGGGCGGCGGATCAGGCGCTTCACCCAGCGCCGGCGCGGCGGCTTCACTGGCTTGGGCGCAGGCGGACAAACCCGCTGCCGCTGCCGACATCAAAAGGAATTCCCGCCGCTTCATCTACCCCTCCGAAGGCTCTAAAGCGCCAAACCGAGTTTGCTCGCCAGCTTCTTCACGAGCGGCCACTTTGCCTCAACACGCATAGCCGGGCAAGCATACCAGCCGAATGCACACGGCGAATCGTGAGGATTGATTCGTGCGGGCATTCTGAGAAAGTCGAGGCGTGGAGGGAGATCCGACGCACCGCATTATCGTCTGCATTTGTGCATTCCTACTGACAGCGCTCGGAGCGGAAGCCCGCGAACGCCGCGCGTTTGTCGTGGGCGTGGCAGACTATACCGAACTCACGGACCTGAAGAAAACGCTCTCGGATGCAGACGGCTATGCGAGCGTCTTCGGCGATGACCTCGAATTTGTCGTCACGCGGGTTCCCGACAATCCTACGCGCCACGAGTTCGACGCCGCCTTTGGCGCCTTCCTGCAATCTATAGCACCGGGCGATGAAGTCGCCTTTGTTTTCTCCGGCCACGGATGGTCGGACGGCGCCGAGAACTACATTGCTCTGGCAGACGCCCCAAAAAACGCCTCCGAGTTCGAACTTAAACAGCGAACGCTACCCGTCGGCAAAGTCATATTGAGCGAACTTCGCAAACGCCAGGCCAGGCTCGTGATTGCCATCTTCGACGCCTGCCGCGACAATCCCTTTGATACCGGCACGATGAGCGGCTTCGAAAAGGGCCTCGCGCGCGTCGACCAGATCGACGGTATGCTCATTGTCAATTCCGCCGGGCCAAATCAAAAAGCGCTTGACCGGCTCAGCGAAGACGACCCCGCGCCTTATTCGGTCTTCACGCGCGCTTTGCTGCCTAAACTCAAAGATCCCGACCTACCCCTGATGAACGCCTTCAGCGCTGCGCGCGAAGAAGTGTCGCTGATGGCTAACTCTATCAACCATCGCCAGCGGCCAATGATCAGCACCGACTTGCCAATGGAATTCTGCTTCTCGGGCAACTGTACCGGCGCCCTTCCGCCGCCGCTCGATGCAGACACGGCGCTTTTCCTCCAGGTTGTGAAGGGGGAAAAGGGCCGCGATCCCTGCCGCGGCTATGGCAGCTACCTGACCAGCTTCCCCGGCGGACTGTTCCGCGACCGCGTCCAGAAGCTTTTTGATCTGACATGCACCAGCACCCTGTCCGTGACCGATCAGGTCAGTACCCGGACGGTTGTCGATCTTGCCACGGACCTGCCTCCGGAACCGCTTGAGGCATTTGACACTTTCAAGGACTGCGAAGATTGTCCCCAGATGATGGTTCTGCCCGCCGGAACCTTCCAGATGGGTTCAGCGCCATATGAGCATTCCGAAAAGGAGGACCCTGGATACCCGCAGCGTCAGGTCACGGTGAAAGGATTTGCGATCGGCACAACCGAAGTCACCTTTGCGCAATACCAGATGTGCCAGATGGAGGGTGGTTGTTCCGAACGGCTGATCGACGACCGGACCTTCGGCAAGGGCAACCGTCCCATCATGAATGTCACCTGGGACGAAGCCAAAGCCTACACGCGTTGGCTGACCCAGATGTCAGGCGCCTACACTTATCGTCTGCCTACGGAAGCTGAATGGGAGTACGCCGCACGTGGCGGCAAGGACGGGATGATCTATTGCTGGGATGGCCCCGAACTCGATGCCTGCCTGCATGGCAACCTGCTCGACCTGTCCAGCAAGGCCAAGTACGGATGGCGCGCCGAAAGCCATCCAGTGCGATGACGGGCAGCCCGCCACCGCGCCCGTCGGCAGCTACGCGCCCAACCCCTGGGGTCTTTACGACATGTTCGGAAACATGTCGGAATGGGTCGAGGATTGCTACGTGGCTGGCTACGCGGAGGCCCCTACTGACGGCTCTGCAGTCCAGCGGCCCAATTGCAAGCAGCGCGGCGTGCGTGGCGGATCATGGAACGGTCGCAAGGAATGGGCGCGCATTGCCATACGCGACTACGACAGACCCAATTATCCCGCCTCCAACATGGGCTTCCGCGTGGTTGCCGAACTGCCTTAGCGCCGGCGGAACGATCAGCTGAAAACGCCGCTGAAACCCAGCCGGAACCCTTCTGCGCGGGACAGGATTCCGTCAGCCCCGCCGGTTGCCGGCAACTGCCAGCCAAAGATCAGCCGCCGCTGCGTTTCGCTGTCCAGAAAACCTGTTTCGCCGAGCGGCGCGTGTCCGGACTCAGCACTCCGGTTCATCAAAGCCTGAAGCCGGCTGACCTCCGGGCCCGTTGACCCGCGCCGCAACCGGCGATGGGCGGGATCGCGATGAATGTCCTCGTGCTCTGCCGCCATCCGTAGTTCCCGGCCGCAGATCAGTACGTAGTCGAACAGGCCAGCGCCTTGCGCGAGGTCGCTGATCACTTCGTTGAACGGGGGCGAACAGGACGGTGTCGCGTCATCCAGCGTCTCGGCGCAATCGGCATCTTCGGATACCTGCCAGATGACGACCGGTTCGGGGGAAAGGCCGGCGGCAACACGGAAGGCGCGCCAGTTGCCTTCCGGCACCATTCGGCTGTTCGAATAGTGTCCGGGGATCACCTGGCATCCGGCGGCATAATACGGAACGTGTCCGTCGCCGGTCGCCGCGTGGATGTTCTCGCCCAGCGCGGGTCCCTCGAATGACCACGTCCCGGTTCGCCTGATGCCAAGCACCGCCGGATCAAGATTGCGTACCACCGGTAAGAAACTCGCTTGCCGGAATGCGCCAGGCTGAACGATCCGGCTCCAGTTCCGGTGCGACCCCACCTTGTACTTGTAGACGCCGCTGGCCATCTGGTTGCAGATTGTGCGGGCCTGGCTTTCCCGCCCCGCTTTCACGGCCCGCTGTTGCGCATACAGGTAAGCAACATGCGGCACAGTGGACGCCGTGGACGCCCAGAAGCCGGCCCCCTTGATCCAGACACCCATCACACACCGGAAAGCCTGATGATCGATCTGCGCTTCGGCAAGCGTCAATTGCGGCACTGCCGATCCGTCCGGCCGGGCAGCGTCTTCTGTAAGTGTACAACCTCTAAGTCCGAACAGGACGCGCGCGCCAAGCCTGTCGGGGTCAATTGCAGACGCTTGCAGCATGCGCCGGAAAACCGCCTCGTCCACAGCGAATGTCCGCGGAGAAAAGGGATCAGTCACCTGCGCATGGTCTATCGAAAAGGCATCCGGCACGGGCGTGGCAACGGGCCGGTTCTCTGGCGGTTGCCGCAGCCAGGCCGCCTGCGCCGATGCCTCGGACGGCCAAACCGACAGGCCCGCGCCCGTCGCGGCGAACGTCATGAAAACCAATTGCCTGCGCGATAAGCCCGCTTCCATGACACGTCTCGGTCTGCCGATGTCAGTATCCGACAACCCGGGCGCCGGAAGCAAGTCATAGCCCGAAGGTTCCCAACCACCAGCATCCGGTTTGGTCCGGGCCCTGGGCCGCCTGGCCTGCCTTGACGCTTTGCATGTCCTAATTCACTCTGAGCGTGCGTGTGCGAGGGGAGGAAGCAATGCGCCTGTTCCAGAACCTGTGGGTGACGATTCCGTTGATGGCTGCGATGGCGACAGCGCCTCTTATGGCGAACGCGCAAGCCGAGCCCGTCTGCGTCCGCGAACGGACGACCGAAGGCACGAAGATCGTGGGCGGCGTTAGTGCCCGCGCAGCGCACTGGCCTGGTATCGCCTCGCTCCAGTTGCAGTTTGCCAACGGCAACGCCCGCCACCAGTGCGGCGCCACCGCCATCTCCTCGCGATGGCTGCTGACGGCCGCGCACTGTCTCGAGACGACCAAGATGGTCGAGGGCAAGGCCGCCTATTTCGAATGGAATGCGGAGGGCACGCGCCTTCGCCGGCGCGGTACCCTGCGCGCTGTTATTGGCGTCAGTGATCTGACCGCCGCCTCACCAGATCAGATTTTTGGCATCCAGTCCTTCGTTGTCCATCCGGAATATCTCCCGGACGCCGGGCCGCTCGGGTTCGACATTGCACTTCTTAAACTCGATCGCGACTATACCGGCCCGACCATCAGCCTGTCCCTGTCCAGCCAGACCGACGCGCTCACGGACAAGGGCGAACTCGCCGAAGTCGCCGGATTCGGAAACCTCGACGAAGACACGCGCAAGTTTGATATGGGTTACGGCACGCTTTCAAGCGGTACGCGTGTCGGCGCGCCGTCAACCGAGCTGATGGAAACCTCGCTCGCCACCTCACCCATGAGCGCTTGCGGACCGAGGATCGAGGCCGCGATGGCGCGGCTCGCGCGCAGGTTTCCCTACGAACTAACAGCCGCCCAGATCTGTGCCGGTCAACCAAAAGGCGGCACGGACTCCTGCCAGGGAGACAGTGGCGGCCCGCTGGTCAAGATCAACGTCAATGGCTGCCCATATCAGATCGGGGTGGTCAGCTGGGGCATCGGTTGCGCCCGTCCAGACACGCCCGGCATCTACACGCGCGTATCTGCCTATGCCGATTGGATCGCCGAGCAGACAGGCGCGGTGACAGGTGAGAAGGCCTCCCTTTTGCCGCCCGCAAGGTCCAGTGGCACGGATCTGTTCAAATCCATAGAAACCCAGTTCGCCGGTCAGATAGCCCATATCCCGATGCAGCTCCTGAACGCTGCCGGCAAGCCGGTGTCGATCATCGAGCCGCGTGATCTGATCAACATTCAGGTCGTTATGCCCGTTAACGGCAAGCTCATCCTATTTGATCTCAACGCGCACCAGCAACTCACCCAGCTCTTCCCGAACCTCGACGAAGCGTCACGCATCGATGGCTGGCCGGTGTTTGAAGCCGGCCAGGCGATAAAAGTGCCGGGAGATCTCTTCCGCTTCCGCTTAGAGGCGCAGGAACCTTTTGGCCATCAGTCGGTTCTGGCGATGGTCGTGCCCGACGGGACCGGCCTGCCCGTAAGCGCCGCAGATGGTCTCAAGAATATCGCCAACCCGCTCGCCTACATCGTCAACCTCTTGCGCGCGACACTGATCGAATCCGGGGTCCGGGGGATTGGCCGCGTCGATGAATTTGACGTGCTCGACGACGCTTCACCGGCCCCACCTGCACCGGCACAGCGCACCGCGCCCGCCGCTCAAACGCCTGTGTTCGCGATGGGCTATCTCGAGTACTGCATCGATAGCCGAATCTGCGGAGACGCCGAGTGACGCTGCTGCGATGTCTGGTTCTGTACGCGTTTGCAAGCGCAGGCTTTGTCTGGACGGCGCTTGCCGAGGCCGCTCCGCGGCTCGCGCTGATCATCGACCAGACGAACTATACCGGCGATCTGTCGCGCGTGGCGCTCGCCAGCGCTGAAGCGGATCACATCTCCAGGGCCCTGGCGACAACCGGTTTTGAGATCACCCGACGAAGCAATCTGAGCAAATCCGAACTTGAAGACGCCCTCGGCGATTTTCGCGCTGCGCTCGAAGCCTCGGGTCCCGGCACCATTGCGTTCGTCTATTATACCGGACACGGATTACAGCATCCTCAGTCAGGCGACAGCTACCTTCTCGGAACCGATGCCCGCCTGAAGACAGCGTCCGATCTCGCCGTTTACGGTCTGGACCTTCAGTCCCAGCGCGACGGCTTCGCCGCCACCGGGGCTCAAGCCGTGTTCCTGGTCTTTGATGCCTGCCGGAACGTGCCGCCCCTTTCAGGCTTCAAGGGCAACAAGAAGGGTATTGGCCGGCTCGAAGCCGAACCCGACATGCTGATCGCCTATTCTACCCGCCTCAACGATGTCGCCGAAGAAGGCGTCTATGCCCCTATCCTCGCCGAAGAACTTACCCGCCCCGGACAAACGGCCGAGACGGCGTTCACCGCCGCCCAGCGCCGCGTCCAACAATCCACGCGCCGCAAGCAACGTCCGTATACAGACATGGACCTCTCTAACGAAGTCTGCTTTGCGGGATGCAATGTTTCCGCAGTCGCCGGCGCGCTGGCTACCCGCGCTGGCGTTCCGCCATCTGAACTGAAGGAAGGCAATGTGTTCCGCGATATTCTCAAGGACGGCTCAGAAGGCCCCGAAATGATCGTTCTGCCGCCTGGCGAGTTCAGAATGGGCTCGTCGCTGATCGAGATGGGGCGCCAAGCCGATGAGGGCATGGTGCGAACCGTACAGATTCCGAGCGTCAATGCAGCGGTCAGCGCCGATCAGGCGTTTGCCGTTTCAAAATTTGAGGTCACATGGGCACAATATGCTCAGTGCTCGAATGCGGGCGCATGCCGCAGCATGCCGCCTGTTTTTCTGGACGAGATGTCGATGACGGCTTTCGGCATGAGTTGGGACGACTACGGAAAGTGTGCCCAGAAACTCTCGTGCCAGCCAACCCATCTCGCCTTTTCGAGCCGTCCCGTGTACGGAGTAAGCTGGCATGAAGCGGTGGCCTATACCGAATTCCTGTCAAAGCAGACAGGCAAGTCCTACCGCCTTCTTTCGGAAGCCGAATGGGAGTATGCGGCGCGTGCAGGTACAGCTGGCCGCTTCCACAACGGCAGCGATGAAAGCGATCTTTGCAGCATTGCAAACACGGCAGACAGCGCGAATTCTTTTGCGGCCGACAAGAACACGCTCTGCGCAGATCCCTTTCCCTCCAGCATTGCGCCTGTCGGTCAGTTTGAGCCGAACGCTTTCGGTCTGCATGACATGCACGGAAACGTATGGGAATGGACCGCCGATTGCTATCACCCGTCCTATGACGGCGCCGCATCTGATGGACGCGCGCGCACCGTCTGCGACACAACGGACCGGGTCATGCGCGGCGGCAGTTACCAGACCAGCCCCGCCAACTCGCGCTCGTCAACTCGCAACAGGGCGCCTCCCGAAATGGCCTATAACGACATCGGCTTCCGCATCGCCCGCGATCTGAACTGATCCGCGCCGCCTTGCAATTCCCCGTTTCTGTTGCATTGTCGGCCACCTGACCTAACGAGGCATGCGGCATGGTTCCCGTCTACTTTGCTCATAGCTACCGCGACGAGGACAGCCGCCTCAACGAGTATTTCCTGAACCTGATGCAGGATCAGGGTTATGCTCCTTGCGTCGATGTCCCGTCCAACCGTCTCAATGCCGCAAAGCAGGAACGCCAGCTCAGTTTTGCAGGCGGTTTCGTGGCCGTGTTACCCAGCCGCGAAACCGGCCCCTCCGCCTATATCATGGCCGAAATTTCCCTGGCTGTACGCGCGGGTAAGCCGGCCTTGGTCTTTTCCGAAGACACCCTACCTGCTGGCCTCTTCCCTGAACGCGTGCTGAAGGACAGGTTCTCGCGCAAGTCTTTCTGGCGCAGCACCCGCGATCATCTGGATGCCTTTGCGCGCTTGTCGACTTTCGTGGGTGACACCTTGCTTCCCACCCAGCGCGGCGGAGACCGCCCGCGTTCAACCTGCGTACTAGGCTTTTCCGGGCTGCGCGAGCCGCTCCGCCTGGCGCTGCACCAGTCGATCCGTTCTCGGAAATACTCTGTGTTTGCGCCCGCAGATGTCGAACGGTCAGAGATTATCAGCGAAGCGGGCTATGGTTTACTACGCGACTCAAGCCTGATCGTCGCGGTCCTGGATCATATGACACCGGCAGAGATATATTGGCTGGGTTTCGCCCGTGGCGCCGCGATTCCCACGATAATGCTCCACCTCGGTGAAACGCCGCGGTTGCGCGTAACTGTCCCCGACGAACTTGCCCCCCGCCGCATACCGGAAGACCCTGCCCGGGCGGTCGAAATTCTCAACACCGAGATCGACATCTTCGAAGATGAGGCTTTCGAAATCGACAGGGGAGACGAAATCCAGAAGTACATCGAATTTCTCAAGTCCACGTCCCGCCGACCGGGCGCCTATGATTCCGCCATGCGCTCCGTCTTCATCAAGAACCATGTTGACACCTACAACGTCGATACAGCGGGCGCTGTCGGCCGGGGCGCAATCAATAATCCGCCTCCGGACAATAAAGGAACGGTGTGATGTCCGGCGATACCTACAATGTAAAGAATGCCGGCGCTGTCGGTGCGGGTTCGCAGAACATCGTGTCGCCCTCAACGCCTCCACCCTCGCCGAAGCCCCCAAAACGAACTGCCTGGAAAATCTTGGCAGGCGTCGTTTTCGCTGCCGGACTGGCTGTTTCTGTCTACTTCTGGATAAGCCCGTCGACCTCACAATCTCCGACAGGGTCTGACCAGAATGCGACGCCATCATTTGCAGATTCGCCCGGAGCCGGCGCTGCTTTTGGCGTCTCAGTCAAGACCGCCACCGGGCCCCGGCTGGCGCTGGTGATTGCTCAGACCGACTATTCTGGAAGCCTTTCGGATGTGAAGCTCGCCGAGGATGAAGCAGGTGTGATTGCGAACGCGCTAAGTAGTACCGGGTTCGTCGTCACCCGGGTCTCCAACCTAACCCGGCAGGAGCTTGCACAATCCCTAGATACTTTCAGGGCGTCGCTGGAGCGCGCTGGACCGGATGCTGTCGGCTTTGTCTATTATACTGGACACGGCGCCCAGCATCCCCAGTCCCGAGACAGCTACCTGCTCGGCACAGACGCCCGATTGAACGCCGCGTCTGATCTGGCCGTGTACGGACTGGATATGAAGACCCAGCGCGACGGATTTGCGGCAACTGGTGCGAAGGTCGTGTTTCTCGTGTTCGATGCGTGCCGCAATGATGTCTCACCTAGCGGCTGGAAAACCAATGTCAAAGGTATCGGCCGCGTCGAGGCAGCGCCCGACATGCTGATAGCCTACTCCACGCGCCTTGATGACGTCGCCGAGGAAGGTGTCTATGCGCCCATTCTCGCCGAAGAACTCGTTCGTCCAGGCCAGACAGCAGAAACCGCCTTCACGACCGCACAGCGTCGCGTTGCCAACCAGACCAACCGAGGTCAAGTACCGTTCACCGATCCGGATCTGATCAATGAATTCTGTTTCGCGAGTTGCCCCTAGATTGGGGAACAAGCGGCCGCGACCTCGTTTGCGGACGGCGGCGCGGGCTGTTCGGACGTGCTCGACTCCGGCGAACGCGACGATCAGAGCGACGTGTGCCGCGGCGTGGAAACTTGTGGCGGCGCTTCGACTGGCGAAGTGTTCGCGGGGCGACTTGTGCTTGGCAACCGCGCGATTGGCCGGTTTCAATACCCCCGCAACCCGGAAAACCCGCTGTCGGTGAGCGACTACTTGGGCCAGTTCGGCGTGGACAATTCTAATGGCCGCGGCAATTGGAACGGCTACGGTGCCTTGATGCATCAGAATGGAAGTGTCTATCTGGGCCAGTCCCGGTCCGGACAGAAGCACGGTTACGGCATTTGCGGATTCCCGGATGGGATCCAAGTTTTCGGGCGCTGAGAAAGTCGTCGGTATGAAGACGTATGCAGAAAACGAACTTGGCCAAACCATCGAGCCCGCTGCGGTCGTGTGCGACAATGTATGAATCAATCCACTATTCGCGCGCCCTTGGTCTCCGCACCGAAGGTCACCATCACCAGCGAACACGCATCCTCCGCCAGCACAAGTTCGAACGGCCGCGCCGTTGCGAAGAATTGCGTTTCGCTTTCGGGAAGGAATTCCATGTCCTCGAACTGACCGTCGATGGTTGCACGAAGGCGGCCGTCTTCGGCCTTCAGCACGAGCGTTAGCGGCGATCCTGTTTCCAGTTCATACATTCCGGCATAGAGCCCCAGCACATCATCGGGCACAGCCGCGCGGACCTTCACCGGGTATTCCCGTTTGATCTGGTCCGTCGTCTGCGCCGCCACCATCCGCCACTGGCCATCTGCTTCCTTGCGCCAGATCACTGACCATCGCGCCGAGCCGGGCCGGGGCAGTCCGCCATAATAAGCCGCCAGGGTCTCCGTCCGCCCCCGGAACATCACCACATCCGGCGCCAGCACGATCGCCTCGTCCTCACTCGGCTCCTCCGAGATCACCGAACGCTTGTCCTCGGCACGGCGCGCCAGAACCTGCGCCTTCCCGACCCGGTTTCCCGAGATGTCGATATAGACATAGTCCTCAGAAAGGTAATTCGCGAAGGTTTCGAGATCGCCGGCGCTCTGCGCCTGCATCGCCGCGATGTCGGCCGCTTCGGCTTCGGCGATCAGAGCCGCGTCATCCTGTGCGGCGGGAACCGATGTGCAGGCTGACAGCAGACCGATCAATATCGCTGAAATCAAGACTACCGGTCGCATGGACGCCCTCACCCCAGTTTGAATGCGTGCGGCAACAGCGCCGACAATCTGTAAATCTGCTCGGCACCTTCCGGGGTGAAGCACAGAATGTCTATGTCCATGCCGAACTCCGCCAGCACCTGACGGCAGATACCGCAGGGGGTGCCGGGGTCTTCGCCGTTGGTTGCCACGGCGACGGCCCGGAAGGCCCGGTGCCCCTGCGCGACAGCGGCAAACACTGCATTTCGCTCGGCGCAGCAGGTGGCGCCAAAAGTGGCATTCTCGACATTGCAGCCAGCGATGATCTCACCGCTGGCCGTCAGCAGCGCTGCACCGACGCGGTAGTTCGAGTACGGAACATAGGCGCGGGCCTGCACTGCAAGCGCGGCAGCTTTCAGGGCGTGCCAATCGATCGCGCTCACCGGAATGGAGGCTCGTCAAAGGCGCGCAGTTTGCGGCTGTGGAGGCTTGCGCCCCCATCGACCGAGAGGCGTTCCAGCGTTTCGATCCCGATACGGATGTGTTCGCTGATCGCGCGTTCGTAGAAGCGGTTCGCCGCGCCCGGCAGCTTGATCTCGCCGTGAAGCGGCTTGTCCGAGACGCAAAGTAACGTTCCATACGGCACACGCAGGCGGAAGCCGTTGGCGGCGATGGTCGCGCTTTCCATGTCGATGGCGACCGCCCGGCTCTTGTTGAATCGGCGGGCCGACGCGGTGAAGCGCAACTCCCAGTTGCGGTCGTCGGTGGTGACCACTGTGCCGGTGCGCAGGCGCTTCTTCAGGGCGTCGCCTTGCTCGCCGGTCACGGCTGCTGCGGCCGCCGCCAGCGCCACCTGAACCTCAGCAATCGGCGGCACCGGAATTTCAGGCGGTAGAACGGAATCCAGAACATGGTCCTCGCGCAGATAGGCGTGGGCAAGTACATAGTCGCCGATCTGCTGCGAGTGGCGCAGGCCGCCGCAATGGCCGACCATCAGCCAGACTTGCGGACGCAGGACAGCGAGGTGGTCCGTGATCGTTTTCGCATTGGAAGGCCCGACGCCGATATTGACCAGCGTGATGCCGGCGCCGTCCTGCGCGCGAAGGTGGTAGGCCGGCATCTGGAACCGTCGCCAGGGTGAGGCCTCGATGGCGGCGCGGCTGTCGACTTCGGGTGTTGCGATCTCGAGCCCTCCGGGTACGGACAGGGACTCGTAGCGCGTGTGGCCGCCCAGCTGCGTCAGCGCCCAGTCACAGAACGCGTCGACGTAGCGGTGGTAGTTCGTGAATAGAACATAGTGCTGGAAATGCTCGACCGGCGTGCCGGTATAGTGCTGCAGGCGTTTCAGCGAGAAATCCACGCGCTGCGCATCGAACAGCGCCAGCGGGCGCTCGTCATAGGGCTCGAACAGTTCGCCATCTGCAATCTCGTCGCCGATCTGCGTCAGTTTCGGCGAGGGGAACCAGCGCACGAGTTCTGCCGGGGCGATTTCCTCAAGACCGGCGGCCTGGGAGGGATCCCAGACATAGGCATAGGGGATTTCCGACTTCGACCGCTCTACATAGACGTCCACGTCATAGTCGCGCATCAGCGGCGTCAGCTGCTCGATCAAGTAGGCACGGAAGAATTCCGGCCGCGTGACGGTGGTCACGTAGATGCCCGCTTCGCTCATCTTGCCGAAGGCGCGCGAGATCGGCGGCGGGGGACCGTCCGGATCGTAGACGAGGCGGATCTGCGGATAGCAGAACGCGCCCCCGGCGCGGGCTTCGCCGTCCGGCGGCGTACCGTCGTGGAGGAACCGGTTGAGGGCTTCGGAAACGGCGGAAACGGCTTCGGCGTAGAGCGCTTCCAGCGCATCCACGATAGCCTTCGGTGAGGTATGTTTCGACATGGCACCCATTGGCGCGGGTTGGGGGGGAAGTCAATTGGGAGGCATTCTTCTCCCCTCTCCCGCAGGCCGGGCAAAGGGGTTCCAGGTCAGAATATTATCCTGACCCTCGGCCCCCTGCCTTCCACCATCAGCGCCTAGAGGGCCCAGACGAGGGCGTTTACGCGGTCGGGGGAGCCTGACTCGTCGAGGGTGTGGGTCGAGGGTGTGGAAGGCGCCGAGGTGGTGGACGCGGCCCTGCCGGCAGAGGCGGCAAAGGGCTGGGCGCACACCTTCTTGCCAATACGGGCGGTGACGATTCGGCCGGGCATCGTGGTGCCGGTCACGGTCATGACCTCGCACACTATGCCGCCGGATCCTGGCGGCCGAGCTGAGCGCCGCCATAGGCAGCCAGCATGGCGTACACGAAGCCGGGCGCGAGATGAGCGGAATTGTCGGCCATCCGCGTGTCGTCTTTTTTTGATTCCTGGATTTTCTTGAAAGACTTCTGATGAATCTCCAGCGGAATGAGGCGCCTTCAGAGCGGATTCCATTGCCGCCAGCGCCTCGATCTCATCAATGCATTCATCATTCATATCGTCTGTACACGTTCCAATCTCCTTGCTGATCGTTTATCTGTCACTGGCTATCCCGCCGCGCGGCGTCGGCTTGGCGAGGATCGTGACGAGTTCCCGGGCGAGCGAATCATTACTGGCGAGCATCGCGTTGGCGCTCCGGTCGCCCAATACTTCGTCGATGAGGCTGTCTAGCTCGCTCGGCACAGCGGGTATGGTCAGACCGTGTTTTTATGCGCGTCGGCACACCGTGGCGGGGCCGACCTGCAGCCAGGCGGCGGGGTGCGGGGGAATGGCAGGTATTGTCATGGGCGCGAGCATAACCCAGCCGCAGACCGAGCCGGATTGGCGAAACGCTTTCGCCGGTAGCCAGTGGGGAAAGGTGTAGGCACAAGGCCTTTTCCTGCGCCTGCACCCCCGGGCGGCGCTAGCCTCCCGGCTGAACTGTCATTAACTTGACAGAGTTTGCCGTCAGGACGTGTTCTGTCATCGCCAGATCAACTCAGGGGAATGCTATGACCAGACCACGCCTCATGCTCGCCGCCGCCGCGTCGACGCTCGTTCTTTCCGGATGCCAGTACTGGCCCTGGCAGAAGGCGACATCGGCTACGCTTGCGCCCGAAGCGGCCCAGCCGGTGACGGTCACCGTCGAGGAAACCGTCACTGTCGAAACCGTTGTGGAGGAGGCTGCGCCCATGGCTGAAACGGAAAGCTGCGCCGTGCTTGAGAGCCGCGGCTGGGAAGCCTGGATCAACAAGATGCCGGGGCCCGGCGCGGTGGCGACCGTCCATGTCGTTGGGGAAGTCGATGTTCGCACCGGCGGCTATACATTCACGTGGGAAGAAGGCCCGATGGACCGCTCCGCCGTGCCGGCGCTGCGCCTTAGACTGGTGCCGAAAGCGCCGGACGGGATGGCGACGATGGCGATCACGACCGAGGCGGTGAAATATGAAGCGCCTGCGCTGTCGAGCGGCTACAGCCGCGTGATCATCAGCTGCGGCGGCACGACGCTTGGCGAGATCACCGAGATTATGGACGTGCAATAGTGCGTCTCGCGCTCGTCTTTGCAGGCGCGGGAAGTCTCGCCCTAGCGGCCTGCACGCCCGCGCCGGAAACTCCTGCGCCCGCCACTTCTTCCAAGCCCCCTGTCGAAGCGGAAGCGGCTCAAACGGCCTCCGGCGCAGCCGTTCGCGGCGAGGCGATCTGGAGCGGGCTGGACGTGCCGGAGACGGCGCGGCTGATCATCGAGGTACGGGACGTGACTCGGACAGCGGATGTCAACGACCTCGTGCTAAGGGAAGAGTTTGCAGTTCCTGGTGGCGCGCCGGCGGCCTTCTCCGCCAGCATTCCTGACCATGACCTGATTCCGGAAGGCAATCTCGTGCTGCGAGCGCGCCTCCAGGACGGCTATGCGATCCTGCTGGCGTCTGACGGCGATATCGACATTGCCGATACCGGCGAGACGGCGGGGCTGCAGGTGCCGCTGTTCAATCCAGAAGACCTCGCGGGCGCGCGTGCAGGCCAGATGATCACACCGTCGGGTGCGAGCTATACCTGCGGCGGCCAGACGCTGATCATCGCGGTGGAAGCGGGCGCGGCCTATGTGACGTTCGGCGACGGCACGAGTGTGCGGCTGGACAAGCTGAATGAGGTGGTGGGCGGCGCGGCGCAGTTTTCCAACGGGCGGTTCGTTGTGGAGCAGGCAGGCGCGGGCCTGCGCTTCGGGCGCGGGCGCGCGGTACCGCAGCCCTGTACGGAAAACTGACGATTGGAGCGGTCCTTCCGTGTACTGAGTGCATCGGCAGCCTGGACGGGCCTCGGCATCCAGCTGTGGATCCTGCTGGAAGGCGGGGCGTTTGACACGCCGGTGCTGGCGGTGTGGCGGTTCCTGGCCTTCTTCACCATCCTGACGAATCTGATCGTCGCGGTCGTCTCGACCGTCTCGGTGCTGGCGCCGGACAGCGCGCCCGGACGGTTCGTGGACAGCTCAAATTTGCGCGCAGCGGTGCTACTGTATATCAGCACGGTAGGGATCATCTATCACCTGATCCTCGCGGGCCTATGGGACCCGCAGGGCTGGCAGCGCATCGCCGACCAGCTGCTGCATACGGCAACGCCGGTGCTGACGGCGCTCGGCTGGCTGCTCTTCGACAAAAAGACCGGGCTGAGTTTCCGGGCCTTGCCGCTGTTTCTGATCTATCCTGTCGGCTACACGCTGTACGCATTGGCGCGCGGCGCGGGCGACGGGTTCTACCCTTACCCGTTCATCGACGTGAACGCGATCGGCTATCCGAAAGCCTTCCTCAATATCGCGGGCCTGACCGGCGCCTTCGTGATCGGCGCCGGTCTGGTGATCCTGGCGGGCAAGTTACTCGCGGCCCCGGGCATCAGAAACGCGCCCGCAGGGTGACTCCGTAGGTGCGCGGGTCTGAAGGCTGGCCGACATAGAGGCCGGAATTGCCGGGCTGCGCAGCGAGGAGTTCGAAATACTCCTCGTCCAGCACGTTTTTTCCCCAGACATAGAGATCCCAGCCATTCGCGGACCGGAAGCCGAGGCGGCCGTTGAGCGTCGTATACCCGTCAACCGAGAGGAACCGCGATTCAGTCGGACTAGAGGAGAAGTCGGAGCGGTAGAAGGCGTCGAGCGCGGTGAAGTATTCGCCGTCGCGTCCGAGCAGGCCGCCGTTCCAGCGATATTCGCCGCCGAAGGATGCCGCCCATTCCGAAATGCCCGGAAGACGCGTTCCAGAAATGTCGACGGATTGCGGACCGCCCGTATCCTCAAGCGCGGGAGGCGCATCCGGGAAGGAAACGTATTCGCCTTCCGTCCAGGCAATCGAGGCATAGGTAGTGACATTGTCCGACAGGTTGGCTCGGCCATCGAACTCCACACCCCGCACGCGGACTTTCTCAGCATTGGCGAGGTATCCGCGCAGCACACCGACCTGAGCATTGACGACCTGCACCTGATAGTCCTCGATTTCAGTATTGAATGCGGTGAGGTTTGCCGTGACCCCATCGAAGGGCTGGGTCTTGAGGCCGATCTCGATGTGTTTCGTATCCTCCGGCGCGACGGTCGCGAGCGAGACGGCTGGCACGCCGAAGGAGTCGTTGGGGATGCCGCCGAGGTTCAGGCCCACGGGCTTGAACGCCGTCGCGTAGGTGGCATAGGCATTGACCCGGTCATTGACTTCATAGGCTGCTGTGAGCTGGCCAGAGATATTGGTGTCGTCGGCTGAGGCCTGATAGGCCAGCGGCGCGAGGATTGAACGCTGGAGGGCGATCAAGGCCGGCACATTGGTCTGCAGGCCGCCGTAAACCTGGGCGTCATAGTCGACGCTCTTCTCGTCATAGTTCAGGCGCAGGCCCGGCAGAAGGCGAAGGCGATCCGTGACCTGCCATTCGAGCTGGCCGAACAGCGCGGCGCTGGTGTTGTCGGATTGAATGTCCGACGTCTGACCATATCCGTCGAGCAGGCCTTGCGTGTCCCAACCCGCGGAGGATGGATTCAAGAGCCAGCGGGCGGCGGCGCTGCCCTGCTCCTGATTGCCGGTAGAGTTTATTTCCTGCGAGAAGGCAAAGGCGCCGACAACGAAGCTGAGGCGCTCGCTGAAATCGCCGGCATAGCGCAGCTCCTGCGTCCACTGGGTCTGTTCTGAGGGGTTGGCGGAGACGGTTGTGATCGGCAGGCCGAGGAAGTCGCGGTCGTTCGACGGGCCCCAGTTCCAGAG
>JBGTKN010000159.1:0-1780 GCA_041744615.1 Hyphomonas sp.
GCGCGGCGCACCGAAAGCCCGGTCTTGTAGCCGACGGCGTTCGCCGCTTCGTCGTCGAGCGGGTCGGCCATGGCGAGCACCACTTCGCCGCCTTCGACGGCAAGGGGGACGACATTTGAATCGAGCAGGAAGCGCGGGCGAAGGCCAACGAGATCGGCCGGGATGCGCGGCGTTCCGGCGAGCCGGGCATGCGACAGGCCGAGGACGTCGGCGAGCGTTGCCGCGACCGCTTCTTCCGAACAGAGGCCGAGCTTGATCAGGACAGAGGGCAGCGGTTCACCGGTTTTCTCCACCGAGGAGAGCGCGCGGGCAAGTTTCGCCTCATTGACGTGGCGCCTGGCGACGAGCCGTTCGCCGAGCACCAGCCAGACTTCCTTGCGGCCATCCGATGACCGGGCCGCGCCCGCTTTCGCCTGCGTCTTCATGCCTGTTAGTCCCCACACGAACTCGGCCCAACCTGCCTGCCCCCCCGGTCAAGCATGTGGTGTGCCATTTGCATAAGATCATACATGAATGCGGTCCGCAAAGGGCTTCAATTGACTCCTTTCGTTTTGCGCCGACAATAGAAGTGTACCCTTTTCGGTCTCGGGACAGATCGGAGGGGAACGGGGACAGGACTATGCCAATCGACCAGGGATCTTCCCTCGGCAGCGAGCGCGCGTCCGCCGGATCGGCGATGACGCCGCGCGATTTTGTTCGCTGGTGGGCCTCGACGCTCGCCGGAATGGTGCCTGACTGGTTGAAGTCCGCCTTCGTTGCGAACCGCAACTGGGTCATCGTGCGGCGCGAGGCAGATAGCTTCACAGTATACTCCGCGAGCGGACAACCTCTCGGCTCACTCGCCGACAGCGCGAGCGCGCGTTCTAAGGCTCGCGCGGGAGATGTGCTTGCGCTGCTGTCGCGGAACGAAGCGTTCCTGCGCCAGCGCCGCCTGCCCGCGACCTCCGAACAACACCTTCGCAATGCGCTGAGACTTCAGATTGCGGCCGATACCCCGTTCGAACTCGACGAAGTGCATGATGATTGCCGGGTAGTTCCCGGCGCCGAGGAAGGCGGACTGCTTCTCGCCGAGCAGGCGCTGGTCAAGCGCTCAGTGATCGCCGACCTGACGGAACTTGCGGCCGCAAACCGGATCGATCTCGCCGGTATCGACATTGCCGGAGAGGACGGAAAGCCGACCGGCTTCAATCTCCTGCCCGAAAACCAGAGAGCGCGAAATGACGCCTTCCTGCCCCAGCTCAACCGCGGCCTCGGTCTGGGCGTGCTCGCGCTGGCCCTGCTGACGGGAACGCTGGCGCTGGTCGCGATGGACCGGAAACTGTCCGCGCTCGAGCGCGAAACGAGCCTTGTACGCGCCGAGGCTGCCTCGGTGCTCGACCTGCAACGCCAGGCGAGCGCCCGCGTCGATGCCATCCGGATGATCGAACAGCGCAGCGCAAGTCCCGTGCGGTTCACGACACTCCTTGACGCGGTCGCAGCTGCCCTTCCGGAGGATTCCTGGCTCGAGGGCCTAGCCTATGACGGCAAGCAGATCTCGCTGGTCGGGTTGTCTCGCTCCTCGGACGGGCTGGTCTCGAAACTGGAGTCCATACCGGGCGTAACCGGCGCGCGGGTCGTCTCGTCGATGATGCGGGACGATCGTCTGAATGCGGATCGTTTCCGGATCGAACTCCTTCTGGAAGCCGAAGTCCCCACCGCGCCGCCGGCCGTGGCCGCGCCGTCCGCGGCTCAGGGTTTCGAAGCGGAGGACAACCTGTGAACCTCTACAGCCTGCCCCGCG
>JBGTKN010000160.1:0-7643 GCA_041744615.1 Hyphomonas sp.
GAGCGGGGCGAAGCGTTGCTGACCCGCACCGGCGCCGCCGCGGCCATCGCCGACACGGTACGTGCCGGCGCTATGCCAGGCCATGCGGATGAACAGGCCGCCGTAGTGGCCCCAGTCAGCCGGCCACCAATCCTGCGAATCGGTC
The DNA here is from genome assembly GCA_041744615.1 of Hyphomonas sp. GTDB lineage: Bacteria > Pseudomonadota > Alphaproteobacteria > Caulobacterales > Hyphomonadaceae > Hyphomonas. The sequence continues at coordinate 146 of JBGTKN010000160.1, forward strand.
ATCAGCGCGTGCAGGTCTTTCTTGAGAGCCTGATAGTCGAGCTTCTTGAACGCTTCGGCATAGTCAAACACCGGACCCATCGGGTTCGACAGCGAAGAGTGCTGGTGGAGGATCTTGAGGTCGAGCTGATTTGGCCACCAGCCAGCATTGGTCGGGGCATTGGCGGGCGTGACGCTGCCAGCGCCGTGCATGACGGGGCATTTGGCTTCGGTTTCCATGTTTTCTCCGATAGTCGTGGGTTTTACAGAATCTGTGCCGATAGGCTGAAGCCTCGGCCGCTATAGATCAAATAGATTTTACGCCCCTAAGCTATAGGATAGCCCACTAGCAGTTGGCGCCGGCGCCTCAGACGGTCGCAGCCTTCCGCGTGAACACGGTCTGCGCCTGGCAGAATTCGAGTACACCGTCCGGCCCCCCTTCGACGCCGATCCCCGATTGCTTGAAGCCGCCGAAGGCCGCGTGCGGACTGAGCTGCTGGCTTTCGTTGATCCACACGGTCCCGGCCTGCAGGCGGGTGGCGATGTCCTGCGCGCGGTCGATGTCACTCGACCAGATCGACGCGCCGAGGCCGTACTCGCTGTCATTGGCGCGCCCGATGACTTCTTCGAGATTGTCGAACTTGAGCAGCGGCAACACCGGGCCGAACTGTTCCTCCTGCACGATGCGGGCGGACTCTGGGGGATTGTCGAGGATGGTGATCGGCACGAAATAGCCGGGTACCTTGGAGGCCTCGCCGCCGATCAGGAACTTGTAACCATTGTCCTTGGCATCCTGGATCAATTCCAACACGCGCTTGTACTGGGCGGAGTTCTGGATCGGGCCAATCTGGGTGCCCTGCTCCGCCCCGTCGCCTATCTTGACGGTCTTGGCGTACTCAACAATCGCCGCCTTGAGGGGCTCATAGATATCCTTGTGGATGTACATCCGCTTGGTCGCGATGCAAATCTGCCCGGTATTGCGGAACGCCGCCCAGAACAGGTCTTCCGCCACCTTCTTCACGTCCACGTCCGGCATCACGATGGCCGGATCGTTGCCGCCAAGTTCAAGCGTCACGCGCTTGAGCGAACCGGCCGCGCTTTCCATCACTTTCTTACCGGTCTGGGTCGAGCCGGTGAAGCTCACCTTGTCGACGCCCTTGTGCGCCGTCAGCCATGGGCCGAGACGGTCCGATCCGGAAACCACGTTCAGCACGCCGTCCGACAACACGCCGCGCAGCAGCTCGCCGATGCGCAGCGTCGTCAGCGGCGTCGTAGGTGCCGGTTTCAGCACGACGGTATTGCCCGCCAGCAAGGCCGGACCCAGTTTGAAGGCCGCCAGGATGACCGGGAAGTTCCAGGGTACGATCGCGGCCACGACGCCAATCGGCCCGTAGCGCGTCACGGCATGCCGTTCGGCAGAGTCTTCGGAAACGTGTTCCGGAATTTCGTGCTTGGAGGACTCCATCAGCCAGAAGGCGCCGCCGCCGACATCGCCTTCGGCGTCGGGATGCGGCTTGCCCTGCTCGCGCGTCAGCAGGCGCGAAAGCTCCGGAATGTTCTGCATGATGATTCCCGCCATCACGTTCAGCAGCTCACGCCGCTTGGCGATGGGCGTGGCCTTCCAGGCCGGGAAGGCTTCCCGTGCGGCCGCGACCGCCGCGTCCAGTTCCGCCTTCGAACAATCCGGCGCCTGCGCAAACACTTCGCCCGTCGCCGGATTCTCGACGCCGAAGGTTTCGGAGCCGGCAACTGCCTTACCGTTGATAGTCATCGTGAACTTGTGGTCAGCCATGGCTGTATCCTCCCGATTTATCCAGACACTCAACGCCACACATTGCGATTTCACAAGACTGCGGATTTACTCCGCTGTCTCGCGCTCTACTGCCCGCTGAACGGATTTGTAGAACTCCCGCCGCGCTTCCCACTCCCCGTCGCGCAGACCCAGCGCGGATGTCCAGCTGGCATTCGAGGCGATCACGAGATTGCGGTTGGGGTCTATGAAAATGCCCTGGCCGAAAATCCCGTCTGCCTGGTACGAGCCATCATCCCAGGTCCACCACTGGTATCCATACCCTTCACCTGCAGAGTCGATATCGGCCTGTTTCTGCGTAGCGGCAGCGATCCAACCTTCCGGCAGGATGCTCTCGCCGCCCACCAAGCCGCCTGCCAACATAAACAGGCCGAAGCGCGCAAAGTCCCGCGTGGTCGCCTGGATGCAGCACCCGGCAATCTCGTGCCCGTCCTGCCCGAGCAGCCAGCTTGCATCCTGCTCCATCCCGAACGGGGCCCAGATTTTCTCGGAAAGATACGCGTTCAGCTTCTTGCCGGTCGCCTCGCTGACCAGCACGCCGATCAGGTTCGTCTCGCCAGTCGAGTAGTTCCACTGCTTTCCCGCCGGATGCGCCCGCGGCAGCCCGGCCATGTAGGCCGCGACGGTGCTAACGCCTTCAACCGACGCCTGCAGGTCAAACCGTGCTACATCCGAGTTTGGATCTTCATAATCCTCGTTCCACGCTACACCGGACGTCATCGTCAGCAGCTGAGCGATGGTCACGGTGTCATACTCCGAGCCCTTGAGGTCAGAGATGTACGTGCTCACAGGTTCGTCGAGGCTCTTGATATAGCCATCCTTCATCGCCGCGCCGACGAGTGTCGAGGTCAGTGACTTGGCTACCGAAAAGCTCGTCCACCGGCCCGCCGCGTTGAAATCGAGGCCGTAGCGCTCCAGACGCACCTGTCCGTTGTGAACGATGATCAGCGAGACGCTGCGCTGGCTCGCGAGGTAGGTGTCGAGGTCGAGCCCGAGATCGATCGGCTCGCCGTCCGTCAGCGGATAAACCGTGTCGCCCGCCGCGATCGGACGCGATTCCACGATCATCGGCACACGGTCGATCATCCTGAAACCGGCATCCCGCTGGGCTTGGCTCCAGAACAGGACATCCCGGCCAGCCGGCGGGTGGGTGAGCAAGGCCCGCCACTCTGGCCCGATCAATATCCAGCCCGCCCCCAGCAAAACCAGGAGCGCGGCCACCCCGATCCCAATGCGCCGAATCCAGACTGACATTTCTTTCCCTCCCGTTATTTCCGGATCACTCCTATCTCGTCACGCGCGGATCCGGAACCTGCGTTCCAACCTGCCCCAACCCATGTTGCCGCTGCGTCAGGACTATTTTGTCTCCAAAACCGGCTTGTCGGAATTTTTGAAACATGTTCTAATTTTTCAATTATTACTCAAAGGGACCTGAGGACATGCCGGCCACCGAACTCTCGACTGTGCGCAAATCAATCCTGCCTCTCGGGGGCGACACCTGGCAGTCCATCGCGGCCCGCTGCCTCTCCGGCACGCCGGAAGCGGACGCGGTCTCGGAACTTCAAAGCTGGAACCTGCACGTCTTCATGCGCGCCTCGGGCGCCGCCGGCACCATCCGCGGCACGAACCCGATCCTGCCGAGCGACGTCATCTTCATCGAGCCGCCGCGCGGCTGATCGATGACCGGCGCAAAGGTCAGCAAGGTCCAGATTGCCGCCGCCCATGACGGCGAGGCCGAACTGGTCGTGACGCTTTCATTCGAAAATGGCGGCCAATCCCTCGTCTCGCTGGACGAGTTCGCCGCCCGCACGTTGCTCGCGTCCTGCGCCGCCGACTCGGCCGATGGTTTGATCGGCGCCAGCTGGGAACAGATTCGGGACGCCCTCGTCGCTTCATCCGGCAGGTATGCCGAAACTCAGAACACAGAACATTAGGGAGGAATTTGAAATGTACGATCTGGTGATCAGGAATGGCCGTGTGGTCGATGGCTCCGGCATGCCGGCCTACAACGCGGATATCGCCCTCAGCGGCAACCGCATTGTGAAAATCGGGCGGATCTCTGAAAAGGGCCGCAAGGAAATCGACGCTGAAGGAAAGGTTGTCTCGCCCGGCTTCATCGATCCGCACACGCACTTTGACGCCCAGCTGCTCTGGGATGGCTACGCCAAGCCTGCCCTCTCGCACGGCGTCACCACCATCGTGCCCGGCAACTGCTCGCTCTCCCTCGCGCCTCTGCGGGCCGAGTTCCGCACCAAGCTCGTCGGCATGTTCAACCAGATCGAAGAGATGCCGCTGAAAGCCTTCAAGGAAGGCGTCGTCTGGGACTGGGAAACCTTCTCCGAGTACGTCGCGCGCATCCGCAAGGGTCTCGCCATAAACGTCGCCCCGCTCGTCGGCCACTCGGTCATCCGCCTCTGGGTAATGGGCGACGCCGCGATGGAGCGCACCGCCACGCCGGAAGAGATCGCCGAAATGCAAAGCGTGCTGCGTGAATGTCTCGACGCTGGCGCCATCGGCCTCTCCACCAGCTATGTGGACATGGACGAAAAACTTCAGCCTGTGCCCAGCCGCTACGCGGACGCCAGCGAAGTCGAAGCCTTCGCCAGCGTGCTCGGCGAGTATGGCCGCATCCTTCAGATCGTGCCGGAATTCTACGACGCAGATCTCACCATAGCCCGCCTCGACCAGCTTGCTGAAATTTCCCTGAAGTACGGGATTCCGACCACGTTCTCGCCGCTCTTCGTCAATGCCGACAACGTGGACGCGGTCGACCGCGTCATGCGCCGCGTCGACGAGCAGTTCGCCCGCGGTGCCCGCGTCTGGCCGCAGGTACAGACGCGCCCCATCGACATCAGCTTCTGCTTCGCCGTGCCGAGCCTTCTCTTCATCCGGCTGCCCAGCTGGTACCGCATCATGCGCTTCGGCACGCCTGAGCAGATCGTGGCCTCGTTCAAGGATGCCGCCACCCGCGAGAAGCTTATCGCCGAATCCGCCGTCTATAACGCCCTCTGGCCGAACCTCCGCCTGCGCCTCGTACAGACCGAAGCAAACAAGAAATATGTCGGTATGACCGTCGGCGAAATCGCCGCCGCACGCGGCACCACACCGATCGATGTGATGATCGACCTGTCGATCGAGGAAAACCTCGACGCACACTTCCTCGCCGCTGACATGGGCCACAATTCCGACGAGCGCGTTGGCGCCCTCCTCAAGCATCCCCGCGTTCACATCGGCGCCAGCGATGGCGGCGCACATATCCTGTCCTTCTCGACTTACGGCGACACCGGCTTCCTGTTCGCGCACTATGTCCGTGAACTGAACGCCATGCCGATCGAGTCCGCCGTCAAGAAGATCACCTCTGAAACAGCTGCCATCTGGGGCATCCCGGACCGCGGCCTCCTGCAACAAGGCTACATCGCCGACATCGTGATCTTCGATCCGCAGACGATCAATCGTGGCGAAGAGAAATACGTCCAGGACGTGCCGGGCGATGGCAGCCGCTACATCCGGGATGCCATGGGAGTCGACACGGTGATCGTCGGCGGCGGCGTCGCGTGGACGGCAGTTGCCGGCTACAATACCGACACGCGCGGCGAAATCCTGCCCGGCTTGGTGCAGGACACACGCACGCTGGTGCCGGCATGAGCTGGCCTGGCGTCTCTCAGCGCCGGGTTGCCACGAACGGAATTTCCCTGAACATCGCCGAGGCGGGCAAAGGCCCCCTCTTGCTGTTGCTCCACGGGTGTCCGGAGTCCTGGTATTCTTGGCGTCACCAGTTTGCGCCGCTCGCGGCGGCTGGCTACCACGTCGTCGCGCCCGACATGCGCGGCTATGGCAAGAGCGACATGCCCGCCGAGATCGCGGCCTATTGCCAGTCGGAAGTCGTCAAGGACATCATCGGCCTGATTCCTGCTCTAGGCTATGAAAACGCCATCGTGATCGGCCATGACTGGGGCGCACCGACCGCCTGGGCGACCGCGCTAAATCATCCGGAGGTCGTGCGCGCTGTGGGCGGCCTGTCTGTCCCCTTCATGCCCCGCTCACCAGTTCAGCCGATGCCGATGCTGCGCGAGATGTTCAAGGGCCAGTTCTTCTACCAGCTCTATTTCCAGGAACCCGGCGTCGCCGAAGCCGAGTTCGAACGCGACATCCGCATGTGCCTGAAGAAGTTCCTCGTGCTCGGCGGCGGCGAGACCGACCTCGCCTCGCTTCCGGTGAAAGGCGAACACGAAGACATGTTCTCCAACATGCCGGAACCGAAAACCCTCCCGAAATGGCTGACCGAGGCCGACCTCGATTTCTTTGCCGGTGAATTCTCCCGCTCCGGCATGCGCGGCCCGATCAACTATTACCGCAATCACGACCTCTACTGGGAGCTGACCAAAGACGCCCCGTCCTCGATCAGCCAGCCTGCGATGTATGTCGCCGGCACAAATGACGGCGTCGTGATGATGGCGGCCCCCGCGATCGAGATGATGCCGCATTTCGTGACCGATCTGCGGATCAACAAGATGATCCCCGGCATCGGCCACTGGACTCAGCAGGAAGCGCCGGAAGCGGTCAACGAACTCATCCTGGACTTTCTCAAGCAGATCGATTGAACGGCCTCTCCCATGTCAAAAACCGAAACAGTCATCGTCATCGGCGCCGGCATTGCCGGCCTCTGCACGGCCCTGATGCTTGCCCCGAGCGGCCGCGCCATCACATTGCTCGAACGTGACGGCCCTATCGAAAGCCAGGACCCGGACCAGCTTTTCCGTGACTGGCGCCGCACGGGCGTCGGCCATGTGCGTCAGAGCCACGCCTTCCTCGCGCGCCTGCGCACCATCATGAAAGCCGAGCATCCCCAGTTGCTCGAGCAGCTGAAAGCCGTCGGCGTGCGTGAACTGACATTCGACAATATGCTGACCCCGCCGCAACAGGCGCTCTACATGCCCCAGCCGGAAGATGAAGAACTCACCTTCATCACCAGCCGCCGCACGACACTCGAATTCGCCATGCGCCGCTATGTCGAAAAGCTCGGCAACGTGGCGATCCGCTCGGGCTTCCTCGTACGCCGCCTCGTCACATCGAAAGCGGCTGACGGCGTCATCAACGTCTCCGGCGTCACCGGTGAGCAAGACGGCGCCGAGGTCACCCTCACCGGCGATGTCATCGTCGACACCACCGGCAAGAGCGGCTTCACATTCGACCAGCTCGTAGAGGAAGGCGCCAATGTCCGCGAAGAAAGGGAGGACGCTGGCATCCTCTATTTTACCAAACATTACCGTCTGAAACCGGGCCAGCCGGAACCGGATCGAAACGAACACCCGCCCGCGAGCGGCGACCTCGTCTACCTCAAGTACGGCGTTTTCCCGGGCGACAATGGCAACTTCTCCATCACCATCGCCCTGCCGGAAGTCGAACTCGAGCTGCGCAAGTCGATCCTCAATCCGGAAATCTTCCATCAGATCACCCTGAATCTGCCCGGGCTTCATCCGTGGACGAACAGCACCCGGTCCGAACCGACCAGCAAGGTGTTCGGCATGGGCGACCTTGTCAGTCGCTGGCGCGATCTCGTGGTCGACGGCAAGCCCGCCACGCGCGGCTATTTCGCCCTCGGCGACACGCTGATCCGCACCAATCCGCTCTATGGCAGGGGCTGCTCCTTCGCCGCCGTCGGCGCGCAGCAGCTGCGCAAGACGCTAGACGAGACCGCCGACCCGACCCA
>JBGTKN010000161.1:0-3301 GCA_041744615.1 Hyphomonas sp.
GGCGATACAGAGGCCTCCGGCGCGCTCGAGACCGCGCTCGCCGATTTCGGCCTCGCCTCCCTGCTGGTGCCGGAAGACGCCGGCGGACTCGGTCTCGGCATGCTCGACGCCTGCCTCGTGCAGGAGGCGCTCGGCTACCACATCGCCCCGTCAGGCTTCCTCGCGGGCGCCCTCGCGGCAACCGCCCTGGAATCGTACCCCGACCTTTTGACGCTGATCGCGGCCGGTGAGGCAAGGTTCGGGCTGGCGGTCACCGAAATGACCTCGCGCCGGGATGGGGCAGGGGTGTCCCTCGCTAAGGGAAAGATCTCGGGCAAGTCGCTGCTGGCCATGAATGTCGAGGGGGCCACGCACCTGCTCGCAGCCGATAATGACGCGCACCTGCATGTCGTCGAAGCGATATCAGAGGTTATCCAGATGAGAACGATAGATAAAGCGCGTGCATTCCATGAGGTGAAATTTGCAGGTGCAAAGCCCATTGCGTCCCCAAAAACGAGTGACCGCTTCCTCGCGGTCGCCCGCCTGCTGATCGCTGCCGACACCCTCGGCGCGGCGCAGGCGATGATCGACAAGGCGGTCGCCTACGCCGCCGAACGTCAACAATTTGGCCGCGTGATCGGTTCCTTCCAGGCGGTCAAGCACATGTGCGCAGAAATGGCCGCGAAGCTCGAACCTGGCCGCGCGTTGGTCTGGCACGCCGCCCACGCCATAGACATCGGCGACCCCGAAGGCCTGGTGATGGCAAACCTCGCGAAGTCCTACATGGCGGAGGCCGGCACCTTCATCGCCCGCACCTCCACCGAAGTGCACGGCGGCATGGGCTTCACCGATCTCGTCGGCCTGCATTACTGGTTCAAGCGCATCGGCGTGAACCGGCAACTGTTCGGATCGCCCGAACAGGCGCGCGAATCGGCGGCGGAGCTGCAGGGTTTGCTCGCCTGAAAAGCCGCACAACTTCTCCGAGAGTTTTGGCTTTCAGCACATCTAAACGTGTTCGAGAGTTTTCGCGAAATGCACGCTCCAGTCGTGCTCGCAGAGGCTGTTGATGACAGAAGTCCGGATCGATTCTGCGGGGCTTTCCCGGCGCGCTGGCGAGTTCGAGTTCCGGCGGGCAAATTATGCCGAACTGGAAGCGGGCCTGTCCCTCGCCGAGCGCCTGACTGGTCAGGCGATGGCAACGTCCGCCTCGATCCACTGGAAGCGGCCTGACACCGGGCGCAGATTGGTCTTCGTGTGCTTGTTTTTCGCCGCGAGCCGGGCCACTACAACGTTGTCGGACTGAGCCAGCCCGACGCTGCGTTCTCTGGCCGTCAGGACCCGCCCATGTCCGTGAATCTCCTCAAACTCGATGCGGCCGCGCGCAAGGCGCCGGTTGTTCCGGTCATAGTGTTGGACTCGGCCCGCCAGGCGGCACCGCTGGCGCGGACACTCGTAAAGGCAGGCATTACGATTGCAGAAGTCACCCTGCGCACCCCTGCGGGCCTGGACGCCATTTCCGCGATGCGCGCCGAGGCGCCGGATCTACTGGTCGGCGCCGGCACGGTCTTGTCCGGCGCGGATGTGGACGCCGCATTGAAGTCAGGCGCGGAGTTTCTCGTGTCGCCCGGCATGTCTCCCGGCCTGCGCGACGCGCTGCGCGGGCGTGAGCATATCATGATCCCGGGTATCGCGACGGCGAGCGAGGCTATGACGCGGCATGAGGAGGGCTTCGCGCTGCTGAAACTGTTTCCAGCGTCCATCGCGGGCGGCGCGCCGGCGCTGAAGGCGCTGGCCGGGCCCTTGCCGCATCTGAAATTCATGCCGACGGGCGGCATCGCCGAGACCGAAGTGAAGACCTATCTGAGCCTGCCCAATGTATTCGCCATCGGCGGATCCTGGATCGCCAGCCAGTCGGACATCGCCGCCGGCAACTGGGCGCGGATCGAGGAGATCGCCAAACGCCTCCTGGCGCTTGCCTAGAAGTCGCTCTCGATTGCTTCGAGGAAGTTGACGAGGTCTTCCAGCGTTTTGGAGTTGCTCAGCTGCTGATCCGGCATGCTGGTGCCCGGCGCGAAGGCTTGGGGGTCTTTCAGATAGGCGGTCAGCGCCGCATGGTCCCACGTTGCGCCTTTCGACTTCAGCGCGTCGGTATAGCCGGCATAATTGGTGGACGCGATGTTGCTGCGGGCCGCACGCGCGAGGCTCGGGGCCTTGCTATGGTCGCCCAGCGCGAAGGAATGGCATTCGGCGCAGGTATCGAGCGTCTGGCGCAGGCGTTCGGCGCGGGGAGATGGGATGTTCCAGTCGCTGACATGCTGGTCGAAACGGGCATTGTGATCGACGCGTGGTTTCGGCGAGATGAAGGCGAGACGCAGTTCGTCTGTCCAGATCACCAGCCGGCCATCTGTATGCTGATGGAGATCGCGGATGCGCGCGCCTATCGGGATGCGTTCTGAATAGACCGGCTTGCCGGCCTTCAAGCGGATGCGGTGCAGGCTCTGGTCCGAGAGGGAGCCGGCCAGCAGGTCGCCGTCCCAGCTGTCGTCAAAGTTGCGGACTTCGATCAGCGCCGAAAGGGCAACAGACGGCACCCAGGCAAAGACGGGCGGTATGAAACCGGTATGGCGGCCGTAGAGTTCTGCGTCCGGCAGCGGCGCGCCGGAATAGCTGATACCCATCGAGGCGAGCGGCCAGCCATAATTGCCGCCCTCTTCGATGACGTTCAGTTCGTCGCCGCCATTCGGGCCGTGTTCCGTAACAAACAGGCGGCCATCGGAGGCGAAGGCGATGCCTTGCATGTTGCGGTGGCCCATCGAGACGATCTCACCGGCGCCGGTGTCGATGTTTACGCGCAGCACCTTGCCGTATTGTGCTTCGGGATTCTGGGCGATGAGTTCGCCGTCTGAACGCATGCCGTCCCAGTGGAAGTCGCCGCTGGTAAGGTAGACGGTGGACGGCGCTTCGAAGGCGAGCGCGCCGGACGCCATCTGGCCTTCCAGCGCATAGTTGCGGTCCTTGAAGGGCAGGCACGGCTCCGTGCGGAAGATCACGGTCCAGTCGGCCGCTGCAGCCGTGACCTCGTCAATGGACGTGATGGCCGCGTCGATATCGAGGCGGGCCAGCGTGTTCGTATAGCAGGTCCGGTCCGGAATGTACTCCGTGTACGAAGCAATTAGGCCCTGGCCTTCGGCATTGCTGAAATGCAGGAGGTCGTTGTAGCGCAGGTAGCCGAGGCGGAAGAAGTACTTCTCTTCCTGTTCCGGCCTCGAGGCATACTCGATGTACGCAGCGCGATTGTTGTCGGGTCCGGCGACGGCTGTCT
>JBGTKN010000162.1:0-6875 GCA_041744615.1 Hyphomonas sp.
GGCAGAGGCTGTCCGGGCCCGAGCACGCCGCTGAACCCGGCGCGGGCGGGATTGTCCCGGTCGAGGCCGCCGGATGTGCGCAGGCCTACTTCTGCGCCGTTCTCGAGCACGAAATTGGCTTCGAAACCTCCACGCAGCGTATAGAGTATGGTCTCGCTGGCATCTGTGGCCGCAACGAGGGCAGCCTCGTAGGTCGCTTCTGTCTCGATCCCGCCCGGATCATCCCAGACATCCTGGGCAGCGGCGGGGGCAGCCACGGCCGCGACCGCGATCGCCAGACCTGTCAGATGAATGCGCATGGAGCGGCTCCGTCGCGAAGTGGTCCGTTTCAGCCATGCGCAGAACGACACTGGCGAGGCTATAGTCACATTGTTATACACGCCCCGTGAACAAGGTCTTGCACGCGGGAACCCCAACGATGATGAAGCCGATGACTGCCGCCGCTCTTGCAGCGATGATCGCCCTGACCGGATGCCTGTCCGGTGGCAAATCCGGTTCGGCTTCCGCCGCCGCTGCCGAATCGATCGGCGCCGTGAACCCCTATCTCTGGCGCGCGACCCTCGACACGCTGGCGCCCCTGCCACTGGTCAGCGCCGACGCGCTCGGCGGCCTTGTCATCTATGACTGGAAATCCTTCGACGGCGCACCGACCGAGCGGATCAAGGCCACCGTCTATATTCTCGATTCGCGGCTACGCGCTGACGGCGTTAAGGTCAGCGTCTATCGTCAGATCAATACAGACGGCACCTGGACCGATGCGGCGGTCGATGTCGAAACCGGCCAGCAGATCGAGAACAAGATTCTTGAGCGGGCCCGGCTTCTTAAGGCGTCCGAGATCAGCTAAAGCGCCGGGTTTGACGCCTTACTTCGACGTTTCTTCAAATGACTTGAAGGGAGCCCCTGATGGCAACCCGGTATGATCCGCAGGCTGCGGAGCCCAGATGGCGTGATGCCTGGGCGGCTGCAGACCTGTTCCGCGCCAAATCTCCTGCCGAAGCGCCGGAGGCGCCGAAGGCCTACGTCCTCGAGATGTTTCCCTACCCTTCCGGCCGGTTGCACATGGGACATGTGCGCAATTATGCGATGGGCGACGTTGTGGCCCGCCACAAACGGGCGAAGGGATACAATGTCCTCCACCCGATGGGCTGGGACGCGTTCGGCCTGCCGGCGGAAAACGCTGCGATGGAACGCGGCATCGATCCCGGTAAATGGACGTATGCGAACATTGACGCGATGAAGGCGCAGTTCAAGAAGCTCGGCCTGTCGCTGGACTGGAGCCGGGAGTTTGCGACTTGCGATCCGGACTATTACGGCGCGCAGCAAGCACTGTTCCTGAGATTCCTCGAGAAGGGCCTTGTCTACCGCAAGGCCTCGAAAGTGAACTGGGACCCGGTCGACAACACCGTGCTCGCCAACGAGCAGGTGATCGACGGGCGCGGCTGGCGGTCGGGCGCGCTCGTCGAACAGCGCGACCTCACACAATGGTTCTTTAGGATCACGGCGTATGCGGATGATCTGCTCACGGAAGTCCAGAAACTGGAGCGCTGGCCCGAGAAGGTCCGCACGATGCAGGCAAACTGGATCGGCAAGTCGGAAGGCGCGCTGGTTTGGTGGGACATTGCAAAGGTGCCGGCATTCTTGGCTGAGGCCGAGAGCAAAAGTGGCCCTAACCATGCGACAGATCCAATTGAAGTCTACACGACGCGCCCCGATACGCTGTTCGGCGCCAGCTTCATCGCGCTCGCACCCGACCATCCCCTGACCCGCACAATCTCGGCGCACAATCCTGCGGTCGCGGCCTTCATCACCGAAGCCTCCCGCATCGGCACGTCGGAAGAAGCCATCGAGAAGGCGCCGAAGCTGGGCGTCGATCTGGGTGTTCGCGTGCGCCATCCCTTTGATCCGTCCTGCACGCTGCCGGTCTGGTCCGCCAACTTCGTGCTGTCGAGTTATGGCAGCGGCGCGATCTTCGGCTGCCCGGCGCACGACCAGCGCGACCTCGATTTTGCACGCAAGTTCGCCCTGCCGGTGACACCAGTTGTCCTGCCGCCGGACACCGCGCCGGAAGATTTCCGGATTGACGACAAGGCCTATACCGGCCCGGGGCGCATCTTCAATTCCGGCTTCCTCGACGGGCTCGCCGTAGACGAGGCTAAGCGGTTGGCAATCTCGAAACTCGAGGCCTCGGAACAGGGTCAGGGTACGGTCAATTATCGCCTGCGCGACTGGGGCTTCTCCCGCCAGCGCTATTGGGGCTGCCCGATCCCGGTGATCTATTGCGAAGTCTGCGATGTCGTGCCGGTGCCGGCGAAGATGCTGCCAGTTCGCCTGCCGGATGATGTGACCTTCGACAAGCCGGGCAATCCGCTGGATCATCATCCGACATGGAAACATGTGAACTGTCCCAGCTGCGGAAAGCCGGCGCTGCGGGAGACCGATACGCTGGACACGTTCGTGGACAGCTCCTGGTACTATGCACGCTTTGCCTCGATCAGCGATCCGGCAGAGCGCGCCTACTGGCTGCCCGTGGACCAGTACATTGGCGGCGTGGAACATGCCGTGCTGCACCTGCTTTATTCCCGAGCCTTCGCGCGCGCGATGCGGGATGTCGGTGAACTCGCCCTTCCGGTGGGCGAGCCGTTCGCGGGCCTCTTCACGCAAGGCATGGTGACGCACGAGACCTACCGTGCAGGGGACGGCCGCTGGCTTGAACCCGGCGCAGTCGAGAAGCGGGACAATCACTGGATCGAAACGGCGACCGGCGAGCACGTCGAAGCCGGCTCCATCGAGAAGATGTCGAAGTCGAAGAAGAACACGGTCGATCCGGACGGGATTGTCGCGACCTATGGCGCCGATGTCGCGCGCTGGTTCATGTTGTCGGACTCGCCGCCCGAGCGAGATGTTGAGTGGACCCAGTCCGGTGTCGAAGGCGCCGGCAGGTTTGCGCAGCGCATCTGGAGTCTGGCCGACAGCCTGCCAGCAGCCCCCTACCCTGCCCCCGGCGAGGGTGCGGCGTCGCTGGACCTGCGCCGGGTGAGCCACCGCGCGGCGAAAGCCATTGACAAGGCAATCGACGAGTTCCGGTTCAATTCCGCGATCGCGACCATCTATGAATGGGTGAATGCGCTGAAGAAGGCGGAAGCGTCCGGCGAGCTTTTGGGCGCCCGCGCCGAAGCCATGTCGATGCTGGCACGTTGCCTGACCCCGTTCATGCCGCACCTCGCCGAAAGCGTCTGGGAGCGGATCGGCGGAAACGGCCTCGTCTCAGCCGCCGCCTGGCCGGAATCCGACACCGCACTGATCACCGAGGATACCGTCACGTTAGCCGTGCAGGTGAACGGCAAACGGCGCGGGGAAATCACGGTGGCCAAGGAGCTCGGAAACGACGCGGTTGAGGCAGCGGCGCGCGCCTTGCCGGAAGTTGTCAGCTTCATCGCGGGCAAGGACGTGAAGAAAACGATTGTCGTGCCGGGACGCATCGTGAATATCGTGGTGGCATGAAACGCACCCTCGCCGCCCTGCTAATTGCCGCTTCCGGGCCGGGCCTCAGTGCCTGCGGATTCCAGCCGGTCTATGCGCCGGTGGACGGCAAGTATGCCGATGCCGGGCTGATCGAAGTGGCCGGTATTCGGGGCCGGCCGGGCCATATGCTGCGCCAGGCCCTGCTGCAGGAACTGGCACTGGGCGTGCCCGGCCTGACCGAACATGTCACCCTGACAGTGAACCTGAACGACCAGCTATCGCGTCTCGCCTTCCAGCCTGACGGTGCTGCTTCGCGCTCCAGCGTTCTGGCAACCGGCATCTACGCCATGACCGGCGAGACCGTTTCGGTCACCGGCAGCGTCGAAGTGGAGACCGGCTTCCTAGTGCCGGACTCGCCGTTTGGCGACATCGCCGCCCAGACCAGCGCCTCCGACCGCGCCATGCGGATGCTGGCCAAACGGATCGCGGACGATATCCGCCTGAAGTTCGCGTCGCAGTAATGCTGCTCAAGGGCAAGCAGGCGGAAACCTTCGCCCGGCGCCCCGGAGACGATATCTGGGCGGTGCTCGCCTTTTCAGACGATGAAGGTCTCGCCGCCGACACGGCGCAAGCGGTGCTGTCGGCCTGGGGCGGCAAGGCCGGGCTTGAGGTCACCGTTCTGGACGATGCCGCGATCCGCAAGGATCCCTCACTCCTGTTCGATGCGCTCGAAGCAGTCTCCCTGCTCGGCGAAAAACGGGGCGTGCGCGTACGTAGCGGCGGCGACAAGATTGCGGCCCTGCTGATCGAAGCGATCGAGGCGGGCGAGGCGGCGCCGGGGCGTTATGCAGCGAAACTCGTGATCGAGACCGGCAGCCTCGCTTCCAAATCCAAGCTGCGCGGCGTAGCCGAGAAGGCCAAGCGCACAGCTTGCTTGCAGCTCTTCGCCGAGGAAGCCGGCGGCATCGGCGACCGGGTGCGGGCCGCACTGATGGCAGAAGGCGCAGTGATCGACGATGCGGCGCTTGAAGTCTTCTGCGCTGACCTGCCCGGACACCGGGCGATTGCCAATTCCGAGATCGAGAAACTAGCGCTTTATGCGCGCGGGCTCGGGCGGAGTGTGTCGGCCGAAGACGTCCGCGCCCTGACCGCGACGACCCTGCGCCAGGACATGAGCGGGGTTCTGATCGCGGCGCTCGAAGGCCGCCCAGCGGATGCCCATACGGCGCTCGACCGGCTGAACGAGGCGGGCACGAGTCCGATCTCGATCCTGCGTTCGCTGCAGACGGAAACCCTCCGGATGCTGAACGCGCATGAAAAGGTGGCGGCGGGAGAGGCCAATGCGGGCCGCAGCCTCCGGCCACCGGTCTGGGAGAAAGACTGGTCGGCCTTCCGCAAACGGATGAATACCTGGACGCCGCGGCGCCTGATGCGAATCATGGAGCGAATCCATGACGCCGAGCGCCAGGCCAAGACGGCAGGGCCGACGGCTGAGCCAATTGTCCGTCTACTGATTAACGATCTGGCAAGGGTAGCCGAAGGCGGGCGCTAGCTCAGAGTTTCCGTTTCGCCGTCAGGCGCTTGCACACTTCGTCGAGCTGTTCGAGATCGCGGTACTTGATCCGGATCTCGCCCCCTTCCCGCCCGTGGCGGATGTCGACGACGAGGCCGAGCTCGCGGCTGATGTCCGCTTCGAGCGCTTCCGTATCGACGTCTTTTTCCGCTATCGGCTTGGGCGGCATCGATTTGGTTTCGAGATGGGCGTCGCGGGACTCGCGGGCCTTGGCCTCGACTTCACGCACGCTGAGGCCGCGTTCGATGGCGAGGTCTATCAGGGCTTCGGGATTGGCGCTGCCGAGTGCGGCGCGGGCATGGCCGGCGCTTATCCGGCCTTCCCGGATATGGCGGCGCGCGCCTTCCGGAAGCTGAAGCAGGCGAAGCGTGTTGGTGATATGGGCACGGCTCTTGCCGACGCTGGTGGCGAGGCTGTCTTGGGTCCGGCCGAAGCGCTTGATCAACGCGTCATAGGCCTCCGCTTCGTCGACCGGATTGAGGTCAGCACGCTGGACGTTCTCGATGATGCCGATTTCGAGAAGAGCAAGTTCGTCGACATCCTTGACCACCGCCGGGATGTGGGTGAGGCCCGCCATGCGCGCGGCGCGCCAGCGTCGTTCGCCCGCGATGATCTGGAACTTGCCTGCGTCTTTCGGATCGGGGCGCACCAGGATGGCCTGGAGGACGCCCTTGGTCTTCAGCGACTCGGACAGCTCGCGCAACTCCGCATCATCAAAGCTTCGGCGCGGCTGGGCCGGGTTGCGGCGGATCAGGTCGAGCGCAATCTCGTTTGGTCGTTCCGTAGGCGGAACATCCGGAGCCGGAACAGTTGCCGCAGGCGAGCGCACGCCCATGGCTTCAACTTCGCCGATCAGCGCCGAAAGGCCGCGTCCGAGCCGCGAGGCGCGGCGGCCGTCATCCTGGGGATCTGCGCTCATGCCACCCTCGCCTTCTCGCGCTGCAGGACCTCCGAAGCGAGACGTATGTACGCCTCGCTGCCCGGGCAGCGATAGTCATAAAGGAGCGCCGGCTTGCCGAAGGACGGCGCCTCGGACAGGCGCACGTTGCGCGGAATGACCGTGTTGTAGACCTTGGAACCGAAGAAGGAGCGCACTTCGTTGGCCACCTGGTCGGACAGCGAATTGCGCCGGTCATACATGGTCAGGACCACGCCCTGGATCTCGAGCGTCGGGTTGAGGCCCGAGCGGACGACCTCGACCGTGCGTAAAAGCTGCGACAGGCCTTCAAGCGCGAGGAACTCGCACTGAAGCGGAACCAGCAGCGCGTCGGCAGCCGTCATGGCGTTCATGGTCAGGGCCGAGAGCGACGGCGGGCAATCGATCAGGACATAGTCGTACTTCACGAGGTCGCCGGTTTCGGCGCGTGCAATATACGTCTGCAGCGCCTCCTTGAGGCGGTAGGACCGGTGCGCGTCGCCCGCGAGTTCGGTCTCCACACCGGACAGGTTCTCATCGCCCGGGATGATATCGAGGCGCGGCACGATGGTGGAAAGGACGGCTTCCTCGAGCGGGATCCGGTCGACGACGAGATCATAGGAGGTCTGGAGCCGCTCCGCCCGGGAGATGCCGAGGCCGGTGGA
Source organism: Hyphomonas sp. (assembly GCA_041744615.1). GTDB lineage: Bacteria > Pseudomonadota > Alphaproteobacteria > Caulobacterales > Hyphomonadaceae > Hyphomonas. The sequence goes on from JBGTKN010000162.1 coordinate 6,617, forward strand.
AGCGTTCCCCTGGGCGTCGAAGTCGACGATCAGGACGCGGCGGCCGACGGCGGCCAGCGCTGTGCCAAGGTTAATCGACGTCGTCGTTTTACCGACACCGCCCTTCTGGTTCACGACAGCAAATATTCTAGGCCTGGCCATGGCGTCTCGCAGCCTCCCGCACAATCAAGATTACCCCGGACCCACCACTGCGACTTGGAATCGCTTGATACGCGAAATTCCACCTTTGCTGGGCTGCCGTCAATTCTTCTTTCCAGCG
>JBGTKN010000163.1:0-1970 GCA_041744615.1 Hyphomonas sp.
GTGAAGCATCACCCATAAACCTTACCGGGAGGCAAACAGGCCTCCGATGACCCGCTAGACGATCTCGTTGCGGTGGCGGACGATCTTTCCGACGAGGCCGTAGGCCATCGCTTCCTCGGCGCTCATCCAGAAGTCACGGTCAGTGTCCTTCTTGATCTGCTCCAGCGTCTTGCCGGTCGCTTCGGCGAAGATGTTGTTGAGGCGCTGACGCATCTTGATGATCTCGCGGGCCTGGATCTCGACATCCGTGGCCTGGCCGCCGACGCCGCCGCGGGGTTCGTGAAGCAGGAACCGGGTATTCGGCAGGGCGTAGCGGTTTTCCTTCGCTGCAGCCGAGTAGATCAGTGCGCCGGCCGAGGCGACCCATCCTGTGCCGAGCACTTTCACGGGCGCCTGCACGAACTTGATCATGTCATGGATCATGTCGCCGCTCTCGACATGGCCGCCGGGCGAGGAAATCACGAGCAGTATCGGTTCATTGCTCTCCGAGGACAGGGCGAGCAGGCGTTCCGAGACCCGCTGGGCCTGCTTGAAATCGATCCCGCCGGTTAGCAGGACCGTGCGAGCCTTGAACAGGGCGGCCTCGAGGAAGGCGTTCGGCTCTGTCGTCGGGCCTTTTTCTTGGTCTTCGTCGTCAAGGCGGAAATGGGTCATGCGGGCTCCGGAGAGGGGAATCTGTGTATGGGCCGTATAGGTGCGGTGCCGCAGGCACGGGGTCAAGGCGCCAGCCTCACTATTCCCCAGACGCCTTGGCCGCGTACAGGAAGGCGAAAACGACACCTCTGGCTCCCGCTCCAGTTGAGCGGCGCTTGCGCCCGGCGCTACCGGACTGTTAACGCCATTCACAAAACATACATGGACATGGATTGCTTCTGCACGCGGCGGGCAGATGAGCGAGGGGTTGGTTTTGATTTCAGGCAGGACTGCAGAATTTGAACTGACGCCTCGGCGTCTCCTCAGAATCCTCCTGACCGTGCTGGCTTTCATCTTCGTGATGCATGGTCTGGCGTTGATCACGGTCCATGTGCTCGGCTTCCACGTCGCCAGGGGTTTCGTGCCCGTGTTCCATATGGACGCCGAACGCAATGTGCCGACCTTCGCGGCCGGCCTGCTGCTGCTCGCCTGCTCGATTATCTCAGGCGTCATGGCGGTGCTTGAGGGCAACGGCCGGCACCGGCGGGCCTGGACACTGGTCGCCTTCGCCTTCCTGTTCATTTCAGCGGACGAGGTGTTCCAGCTCCACGAGACCTTCGGCCAGTACCTGTACGCCGAGTTCACTGATGCCGGCCTGCCCCTGTTCGCCTGGATCGTGCCGTATGGCATCGGAGTCGCAGTGTTCGGAGCCGTCCTGCTGCGCTGGTTCTTCGAACTCGAGGGACGCTTCCAACGCTCGCTGTTCTTTGCCGCCGCCCTCTTCCTGACCGGCGCGCTCGGTTTTGAATGGTTGGGATCGAACCATTACGAGACCCAGGACATTGACCGCCCGGACTTCCGGACTCTGATCGGAGACATGTTGGCGACTTTCGAGGAGACACTGGAATTCGTTGGCGCCTCGCTGTTCCTGTACACGATGCTTAGCCGCCTTGGCGGTATCCGTTTTGGCCTCATGGGCGCCCTGCCGGGTAGCGCCCACCTTCACTGAACCTTGGCGGTCTGCGCGCCGCCGCACCCGGGTCTCCCGTAATAAGGAACTAGGCCGCCTCGGCGACAATCCGGGCCACATCGCCGGCATAGGCCTGCGCCTTTTTCTCTCCGACACCGCTGATCTCGCGCAGGGCTTCGGGACTTGAGGGTTTCTCCCGGGCAATTTCAGCCAGCGTGCGGTCATGGAAAATCACATAAGGCGGCACGCCGCGCGACTTGGCGAGATCGGTTCGCCATTGGCGCAGCGCATCGAACACGGCCTGGTCGCGGGCCGAAAGGTCCGCCTGCACAGCCGCGCGGGCGGCGCCTTTGGACCGGCTGCGGCG
>JBGTKN010000164.1:0-3382 GCA_041744615.1 Hyphomonas sp.
CCGAGCAGGCCGGCGCGCAACGCGCTGTAGCGCACATCCAGGACGGCGCGACCGTTGTCGGCCGAGACACCCCAAAGCCGCGCGATGGGCGCACCGAGGGCTTCCGCCCGCTTGCGAAGACCGAGCGCACCCAGAACAACCAGCCCGGTTTCCTGGAGCATCAAACCAGAGCCGACCGGTCCGGCCGTCTCGAACTGGTCGAATACCGTGACGCGGTGGCCCTGCTCCGCCAGCAAGGCAGCGGCGGCGAGGCCTCCAATCCCTGCGCCGGCAATCGCGATGGATAGCGTTCGACTCATCTGCCTGTTTAGCCCTGCTCCTTGTGTCTTGCGCAAGTCTGCGCGAGAGTGAGTTCCGAAAAGAAACGGGAGAGCGCGATGTCCAAGGGTGCAGCCTTGATTGTCGGAGCCGGCGACGCAACCGGGGGCGCCATCGCGAAGGCGTTCGCGCGCGAGGGCCTGACCGCCTGTGTGACCAGGCGCGCCCGCAATCTCGAGTCCCTTGCGACGCTGGTCTCGGAAATCGAAGCCGAAGGCGGCAAGGCGCGCGCCTTCGGTGTCGATGCGCGCGAGGAAGAGGCGACGATTGCGCTGGTCGACCAGATCGAAGCGGAGATCGGGCCGCTGGAAGTCTGCGTGTTCAATATCGGCGCGAACGTGCGCTTCGGTGTGACCGAGACCACGAGCCGCGTTTATCAAAAGGTCTGGGAGATGGCAGCCTATTCAGGTTTCCTCGCCGGGCGCGAAGCGGCGCGGGTGATGAAGCCTAGAGGACGCGGCACGATCCTGTTTACGGGCGCCACCGCCGGTGTGCGCGGACGTGAAGGATTTTCAGCCTTCGCCGGCGCGAAGCATGCGCTGCGGGCGCTCGCCCAGTCGATGGCGCGTGAACTCGGCCCGCAGGGAATCCATGTGGCACATGTCGTGGTGGACGGTGCCATCGACAGCCAGTTCATCCGCGAGAACCTTCCGGATGCAGACGAACGGCGCGCCGAGGATGGACTGCTAATCCCGGTTGAGATCGCGAAGAACTATGTCTGGCTGCACCGCCAGCACCGCTCGGCCTGGACCCACGAACTGGATCTCAGGCCATGGAACGAGAGCTGGTAAGTCAGCGGCCCCGCTTCAGCGCGCGCACGGTTCTGGTGAACCAGGCGGGGCGGGTATTGGGCGAGATTTCGTAGAGGAAGAGCTTGCGGCGCGCGCCGTCCGGCAGCGCAAGAAGCAGCGTCCACCAGCCCGCACGCAGATAGCGGTAAACGCCGCTCTTCTGTTCAAGGGCAATGCGGCGGCTGCGTTTCAGAAGGTCGGCGAGCGTGTCTTCGGGCACCGGATGGCTTGCCGGCTCGAACATCAGCGAGATGAGACGCTCTTTGATATGCAGCGCATCCTTCTCGCCGAGGTCCGCCGCCACGGTCATGCCGCGCCGGGCGGCATGCGTGCGCAGCGCTTCATACCGGGCAAGGTCGTGCGAGAGGCGCCAGCGGGCGCGTCTGGAAAGATTGTCTGCCCCCGGACTGGAATGCTGCGCGCCGTGGATGCGATAGCCCGAGAGCGGCGCATCGAATGAGTGCACGAGGCCGTAGAGCGGCGCCACGGTGCTGAGATATCCGTCTCCGCCCTGGCGGAATTTCTCTGCGTCCATCGGCATGACCTGGTCCAGCGCCTTGCGCGAAAAGACAAGTCCGGACGTGATTGTACCGTTGAAGCGGCCGCGCGCGCAAAGGAGCGGCGCGATGTCGCCCGACGAGAAGGGCACGCCAAGCGGCGGATAAAAGCCGGCGAGATCCCCGGATTCGTCCGTATACCTCATCCGGTAGAAATAGGCGGCGGCGGCCGGATCGAAATTGTCGAGGATCATCTGCGCCGAACCGGGCAGGAGGAAGTCATCCGCGTCAAGAAACATCACGAGGTCACCGGTCGCGCGGGCGAAGCCCGCATTGAAACCCGCCCCGTGCCCACCATTGACCGGCTGGAAGACCGCTTCGATCCGCTCGCCATAACCCGAAATCACGGCGCGCGAGTTGTCGGTGGAGCAATCATCCACCACGATGATCTGCACCGGTACGGACTGCGAGAGCAGGCTCTCGATCGAGGCCGGCAGGTAGCGCTCGTAGTTGAAATTGGTCACGACCACGGAGAGGGTCGTTGCCCCCGCCGTCCGGCTTTCCTGCGCGGTGTGCCCGTCTGCGTCGGTCATCGTGTCCTGGTCCAGGCGGCGTGGATCGCCCGCTGCGCGCCATGCGGCGTTCTCCCTGCGGGAAAAGCAAGATGCGCGCCACCGGAAATTCGCCCCTTGGGCGAGTATTCCGGCCTAGACCATCCCCGCATCCGTTGGCAGGCCGAACAGGATGCGACCCGTCAGTTCCAGTGTCGCTGGCGCGGTGACGATGTGCTGCGTGATGGCATGCGCGTCGCGAAAGCGGCGCTGCAGGTCGCTGGATTCGAATAGCGCTGCGCCGCCGCCAAGGTCGTAGAGCGTGCGGCAGATGTCGGCGCCGGTGCGCGTCATGTGCGTGCAGGCGAGGCGCAGGTCGGCGCGCAGCGCCATCGGGATGTCGTCCGACTGCTGCGCGATGTCCCAGACGCGGTCAATTTCCGAGAAGAGATAGGCGCGCGCGGCACGCCACTGGCCCTCGCAGGTGGCAAAGGCCGCCTGCATCGACTGGCGCTCCGACAGCGTCTTGGACGAGCCCTGGCTCTTCTTGACGGTGGCAAGGTCGTGAAACGCATCCAGAGCGCCGCGCGCATTGCCGAGCGCCACGCCGCAGACACCTAGCGCGAGCAGGCCGAAGGCGGGAAACTTGTAGAGCGCGCCCAGCTCGCGCGGCTTGTCGGAGACGAGGGAGACCGATCGACCCACTGGCACAAGGATGTCTTTCACCTCGAAGTCGCCTGAACCGGTCCCCTTGAGGCCCATGACGTGCCAAGTGTCGAGGAGCGTAGCGTCTGACGCCGGAAAGACCATCATCCGCGTGTCCGGCGCGCCGGACGCGAGGCGCTTCATCTCGCCATTTTCCCAGAGCGTGCAGCTGCCGCACAGCCAGGTGCAGTTGGCCGAGCCCGAGCCCCACTGCCAGCGGCCGGTGACACGGTAGTGATTGCCTTCGAGGATCGCCCGGCCCATCGGCGCATAGACACCGCCCGTGATGGCTGCGGGATCGGAATAGATTTCCTCTGCGTAGACCGGCTCCATGTAGGCCGCATTCAGCGCTGTCGTGGAGGCGATCATCGCGCACCAGCCGGCGCTCGCATTGGCGCGGGCGATTGTCTCGGTGATCTCGACGATTTCGCGGGGCGTGGATTCAAGGCCTCCGAAGCGTTTCGGTGTTACCATCCGTAAGACGCCCGTGGCCGCCAGCTTCCGGGCAAGGTCGGCCGGC